>JAEXNZ010000118.1 GCA_023439425.1 Pseudomonadota bacterium | reverse complement strand
GGGACACGCATTGCGGGTCCCGCGCGAATGCCGGCCAACGGCCGGCGCTACCGGTTACGGCTCGCGCCGGTTCCCAAACGCATCATGCTCGGCCGGGTGATCCAGTACCGGTGCCGGCTCGCTCATCAGTGACTGCTCTTCCACAGTAGCCCGTTCCGGCACCACACCCGCCACTGGCACCACCGCGGCCTCAGCCCGCGCCAGCGCCACGCTGTCTTCCCCGCGCTGCTGCCTCAGTGAATTTCCAAAGCACTGCGCAGCCAACGCCGGCTCACCGCGCGCCACGAACACATCGCCCAAGGCTTCCCACGCTTCCGGACCCGCACCGGCAGCAATGGCACGGTGCAGATAATCCTCGGCCTGCACATGCTCGCCCTGGCGCGCGGCAATCCGCCCCAGTGCCAGAAGCAATGCCGGACTGCCCGGCTGCTGGGCAAGCCAGCGCTGCAGGTTGGCCTGGCGGGTGGCCAGCTTTTCCACCGGCATCTGTCCGTACAGGGTCACCAGTGACTCGTCCCAGCGCGTGTCCAGTGCCTGTTCCAGATTCAGCAACGCCGGTTCTTCCCAATCCAGCGCCACGGCACGCAGCGCGTAGGCGCTGACCACATCCGGGTTGCTGCGCAACGCCTTCGGGGTGGCTTCCCACTGCGCAGCCAGCGCATTCACGTCGGTAGCTTCCAGCAACGACTGTGCGGCCAGGCGGCTTTCCAGTTCGGCCATGTCGTCGTCGGGCAGGATCTTCTGTTTGCGCAGCGCACCCAGCTGTCCATACGCCTCGTGCGCGCGGCCGGCACGTGCCAGCGCCTCGGTGCGCAGCCACAGGCCACGCGGCGGCAGCGGCTGCACGCCGGGCACGTCCAGTGCGTTGATCGCATCCACCGGGCGTTCCAGCTGCAGCAGACGCTCGGCCTGCATCAGCGCATATCCGGTGGCATCGGTCGTGGAAAGACGCTGCAGATACTGGTCGACACTGGCGGCGTCATTACGCGCTTCGGCGCTGCGCACAGCTGTGGTCAGCGCCACCGAGCTTACTTCGCTGTCTTCAGCGGCGCTCACCAGCGACTTCTCTGCGCGCTGCCAGTGGCCATATTCGTGCGCCTGCAGGCCTTCGATCAGCTTCACCCGGCCCTGCTTGCGACGGTAGCGGCCCCAGGCGCGGAACGGCGACGAGGCCAGGCTCCACAGCAGCCACAGCACCAGCAGCGCCACCAGCACCATCAGCGCTACCTGCGGCACGCTGCTGCGGTAGTCCACGCCGCCGTGGCGGTAGATCACCTCGCCATACTGGCGCAGTGATTCGGTGCCCAGCCATTGCGCGGCCACCACGCCCAGCACCACAGCCAGCAGCAGGACCACCACGGATTGAATCGGCTTCATTGTTTAACTCCCGTCGCGCAAAGTGCGCAGTTGCTGCAGGGTGCTGCCCAGTTCGGGCAGGGCGGGGCGCAGCACGCTGGTGCGCAGTTGCCTCAGTTCAGCACGTCGCTCGCGCAGAGCGGGTGAATCCGGCCACAGGCGCGGCATCCAGAGGCCCACGCGGTCCAGCGCCTGTTCAAACGCGGCCTGGTCGCCACGCTCCACCGCCGCCCGTGCCAAGGTCAGTTCCAGCTGCAGCGAATCCCAGGCCGCCACGCGTTCAGCACTGCTCAGCGGACCTTGCGAAGCGGTCGGGGTGATGGTGACGAACGGAGCCAGCAGGCTGTGCCACCACGGTGTGGCGGTAGTCGCGGCAGGTGCTTCCACGCGCTCGGGCAGCGCGGTCAGCGCCTGCGCGAAGGTGCCCAGCCGCTGTTGCACGGCAGTGCGCGTGCCGGACCCCAGGGTGTCCAGCGCGTTGCGCTCCTGCATCAGGGCCTGGCGCAGGTTGAGGTAGTCGTTGCCCTGCACGTCTTCCAGCGCGGTGGCGGCCAGCGCGTACAGGCGCTTGGCTCCGTCCACGTCGTCGGCATAGGCCAGCCGCTGCCCGGCCTGGCTGAGCAGGAGTTCGGTTTCTTCCAGCTGCAGCGCCTGCGCGCTGTGGCGGGTGCTGTCGGCGAGTTTGGCCAGGTTCTCTTCCAGCAGCGCGCTGCGCTGGCTCAGGCCAAGCATTTCGTCGCGCAGCACCCTGTTGGTGGCGGCGGCATCCTGCACCCGCTGCGAGGTCGAGCGCTGGTCGCGGCGCAATGCCTCCAGGCTGTCGCTCAGCCCCTGCACCAGCAACGCGGCATCGGCCTCGCGCTGGGCGCTTCGGACCTGCTGGGCCTGCCATTGGCTCCAGCCCCACCAGCCGGCCGCGCCCACACCTACCACCACTACAGCAAGAGGCAGGATCCAGCGCAGGGCAGGGCGGTGTGGCGGGGGTGATTCAAGCTCATTCATGTACGCATCCTTGTCGTTCGCGCCGGTGTCTTCACGAGCTGGCGAGCGATCAGGCGCACAGCATCGCCCGTCCCCCGCGCGGCCCGCAAGGCCACCGGTCTTCCCTGTTCAGTCAGGTGCGCGGGCGGTGACGACCGCGTGCGCTGCCTGCGCCAACTGTAGCGGTTGTGGGCCCTGCGCCAGATGGATACGGGCAAAGCCGTCGCTTTCGGCCAGCGTGGCCAAACGCTCGCTGGCGGCAACCACGGTGCTGGCGCGCAGACGGGCCAGCAGGTCGGGCGGCAGCTGCGTCACCGCCCAGGCCAGGGCCTCGGCGCTGCTCAGGGCCAGGACCCAGGGGGCGGGCTGCCGGCGCAGCCGCTGCAGAGTGCGCGGGGCCGGGGTCAACGGCGTACGCGTGTACACATCTACCCGCCGCAGCTGCGCACCGCGTGCTTCCAGCGTGGGTGCAATCAGTCCGCGTCCGCCCGGTGCGGTGACCAACGTCACCGAGCGCCCCTGCAGTTGCGCCAGTTCTGGCAGCCCCAGCAGCCCCTCGCTGTCCATACGGTCCGGTGCCACCACGTCGTGGGCTCCGTGGCTGTGCAGGGCAGCGGCGGTGCCGGCCCCCACCGCCAGCCACTGGCCCGGATGCGGGTCTGCCAGGGCGGCCAATCGCGCGGTGGCATGGGCGGCGGCCGGGCTGGTGAACACCACCCGGTCGGCCTGCAGACCCTGCGTCAGCGCGCGGCGCGTTGCGGCGTCATCGCGCGCCACCAGGGCCCAGGGAGACAGCGCCAGCAGTTGGCCGCCGAGGGCGTTCGTCGCCTTCCGCATCGTCGCGTGCTGGCCGCGGGGGCGAAGCGACACAAGGGTCCATTCCGGCACATGTGCGTGGCTGTTCATTCCGGGCATTATGCGAGTCCTTCGCTGCAACGTCGCCGTACCGATGTCCGAACCGCTTTCCCTGCCCGACCATCTGGGCGCGCTCCAGCAGGTGCTGGACCGCATGCCGCCGGTGGCGGCCATGCAGATCCGCGTGGCTGGCTACCAGGACCAGCAGCTGGCGCTGTCCGCCCCGCTGGCCGCCAACGTCAACGACAAGGGCAACGCCTTCGGCGGCAGCCTGGCCTCGGCGCTGACCTTGGCCGGCTGGGCCCTGGTCACCCTGCGCCTGCGCCTGGCCGGGTTCGACGCCGACGTTTATGTGGCCGACAGCCACGTGCGCTACCTGGCCCCGGTGTATGGCGACCTGTCGGCCCAGGCCCAGGCGGTGGACGAGGCCGACTGGGACACGTTTCTGGCCACCTTTGCCCAGCGCGGCAAGGCCCGCATCGAGGTGCTGGCCCGTCAGCCCGGCGAAGCCGGCAAGCCTGCCGCTGAACTGAGCGGCCGCTACGTGGCGTTCGCAAGAAGGTAGGATGGGCACCTTGCCTATTGGGGAATTCGCATGCGTCGTACCTTCCAGATCCTGTTGCTGGCCCTGTTCGCGCTGACCAGCGTGTCGGTCTTCGCGGCCGACGGCCAGAAAGTCACCAAGAAGATGCGCAAGCAGCTGGAAGAAACCCAGGTGAAGTACGACTCCACCCTGCGCTGGGGCAACCTGGACGACCTGATCCCCTATCTGGACCCGGAGTACGCCGAAGAGCACCCGATCACCGACCTGGAGCGCAGCCGCTTCGAACAGGTGAAGATTGCCGGCTACCGCGGCAGCGACAACATGCCCATGCCGGGTGGCCGCGTCGGCCGCAGCGCCGAGGTCCGGGTGATCAACAACAACACCCAGGCCGAGCGCGTGGTGCGGGTGAACGAGATCTGGCGCTGGGACGCCGAAGCCAAGCGCTGGCTGCAGGCCAACGGCCTGCCCGACCTCTGGCAGAGCCGCTGACACCCCCTCAAACCCTCGCTGGACGCCGCTTCGCCCGCATGTGCGACAATCGGCCCCCGCTTAATTGACCCGTGATCTGAGTGAATTACGAAGAGTTGCTGGCCTTTGCCGGCCGAAACCCGATGCTGTCGGCGGCTTTTGTCGGCCTGACCGTGGCCATCATCATCACCGAAATCCGCCGTATGACCCGTGGTTACCGCGGGCTGAAGCCGGCTGAGCTGACCCAGCTGATCAATGCCGGTGGCACCGTGGTGGTCGACCTGTCGTCCTCGTCGGACTTCGAAAAGGGCCACTTTGCCGGCAGCCGCCACGTGCAGCCCAGCCAGTTTGGCCCGGAGCACAAGCTAATGGTCAACGCCAAGCAGACCCCGGTGGTGCTGGTGTGCCGCAGCGGCACGGCGTCGGAAACGGCTGCCAAGGCCCTGAAAAAGGCCGGTTTCGAAAACGTGAGCGTGCTCGAGGGCGGTATTCCGTCCTGGCAGCAGGCCGAGCTGCCGCTGGTCAAGGGCCGCAACTGATTTTCCCCGATTCGCATCGCGCACCTTGTGCGCGGTGCCACACGCCCGCATAGCAGGGCATGTAACAATCGGTTTCTACTGTATTCATTACTGCATTCATTCTGGAGCATCAGGAAATGTCCGAAGAGAACACCAACGGCGCCATCGCGCCGGCCGACGCCGCCACCGGTCCCGCCTTCACCGTTGAGAAGATCTACGTCAAGGACGTTTCCTTCGAATCGCCGAATGCCCCGGGCGTCTTCAATGAAGCCGTGCAGCCGGAACTGCAGCTCAACCTGAACCAGCGCGTGCAGCGCCTGGGCGAAACCGCCTTCGAAGTGGTCCTGGCTGTCACCCTGACCTGCAAGGCCGGCGACAAGACCGCCTATGTGGCCGAAGTGCAGCAGGCCGGCGTGTTCGGTCTGATCGGTCTGGAACCGCAGGCCATCGACGTCCTGCTCGGCACCCAGTGCCCGAACATCCTGTTCCCGTACGTGCGTTCGCTGGTCAGCGAGCTGATCCAGGCCGGCGGCTTCCCGCCGTTCTTCCTGCAGCCGATCAACTTCGAAGGCCTGTACGCCGAAACCCTGCGTCAGCGTCAGGAAGAAGGCGGCACCTCGCTGGCCGATTCCGAGCCGGCCGGTAACGCCTGATCGGCGTTTCGATGACTCAGAACGCAGACAAAGTCGCGGTTCTTGGTGCTGGCGCCTGGGGCACCGCCCGGGCGAGCCTGCGGGCTCGCCACGGCTGCAACACCGTGCTGTGGGGCCGTGATGCGGCCATGGTCGAGGCCATCGACCAGCGCCACGAGAACACCCGTTATC
>JAEXNZ010000062.1 GCA_023439425.1 Pseudomonadota bacterium | reverse complement strand
GGGTACAGCTGCTTGACCGCATGGCCGACCAGGTGGGCGCAGGAGTGGCGGATGATCTCCACGCCCTCCTCGTCCTTGGCGGTGATGATGCGCAGGCTGGCATCGCGGTCGATGACGTCACTGGCATCGACCAGCACGCCATCGACGGAACCGGCGATGGTGGCCTTGGCCAGGCCGGCACCGATGGACTGGGCCACGTCCATGACACTGACGGGGTGTTCGAATTCACGGCGGCTGCCGTCGGGGAGCGTGATCGCGATCATGTCTTTGGGATACGTAGATAAAAGAAAAGCGCCACGAAGGCGCCTGGGCAAGGGGCCGTCGGGGGACGTCAGCAGTGGGCGGTGGTAGGGCTCATGTCGCACGCTGGGCCGGCGCGTTGGCGCGGGCCACCTGGATTGCCTAGGTTGGAATGCGTTGATGGTAAACCAAACCGGGACATTGCCGGTAGAGCCGGGCTTGCCCGGCTGAATGCGCGCTTGTGGCAGATGAAAACGGCAATGATTACCATGCGCAGCTTACGCCCCGCCCCGCGTCCTCCACGAGTTGCCCCACATGAGCCTGCCCGAATGAGCGCCGATACCCTGGCCACGCTGTACTGCGTGCTGGCCGGCGGCGCGTCCGTGTTCTCCGCGCTGGCCTTCTACGCCGCTTCCCCGCACTGCCGCTGGCCGCGCCTGCGCCGCGCCGGCCGCCTGGGCCGGCAGATCGGCCTGGTCGCCTTGGCCACCGCGCTGTGGCTGTGGATGGGCCAGCTGGGGCTGGCCACGGGGCTGTGCGTGACCCTGGGCGGTTGGATGCTCACCGCACTGGTGCTGCCGTACGTGGCAGCCTGGACGCGCCCGGACGCGGAGGCACGGCGCTGATGTGGGCACGTGCACTGGCTGGCCTGTTGGCCGGCTTCTTTGTCGCCGCGGCTGCGGCAGGCCTGGTTGCCTGGCTGCCGCCGGGCCCCTGGCAGAGCGCCATCGTGGCCAGCATGATCGCCTTCATTCCGTTCTGGATGCTGGCGGCGCTGTGGGCGTTCGCGTTCCGCAACGGGTTGCGTGCGTGGGCGGGGCTGAGCGCCGCTGCCGCGCTGGGCTTTGGACTCCTGTGGCTGCTGCGCGGCCTCCAATGGGTGCAGTGAGGCCCGACCGATGAAATTCAGCTCGCTCACCCTGCGCACCTTCACCACCCTGCATACCTGGGTCGGCCTTGTGGCCGGCTTCGCCCTGTTCGTGGCGTTCTATGCCGGGGCCATCACCGTGTTCCACCACGACCTGCCGTTATGGCAGTCGCCACAGGGCATGTCGCAACCGGCACAGACGCTGGATGACGCGCAGCGCCTGCTCGATGGTGTGCTGGAAAAGCATCCTGATGCACGCAGGCACATCGGCATGACCTTCCCCGGCGCGGAGACGCCGCAGTCGGTGGCCTACTGGCAGAACGCACAGGGCACCTGGCTGTTCGCCTGGGCCGACCACGTTGACGGCAGCCCTACCCCGCCGCAGGCGGGGCTGGCCGAGCTGGTGAACGAACTGCACTACACGCTGGGGCTGCCTGTAGCCGGCATCTACCTGATGGGCGTGGTGAGCCTGTTGTACGGCCTGGCCCTGTTCTCGGGGCTGGTGATCCACCTGCCCAAACTACTGGGCGACTTGTTTGCATTGCGCCCCAGCCGCAACTTCAAGCAGATGTGGCAGGACGCGCACAACGTGATCGGCGTGCTCAGCCTGCCGTTCCACCTGTTGTTCGCGGTGACCGGTGCCCTGCTCTGCCTGGTGTTCCTGCAGCTGGCGGCGCTGAACCCGCTGATCTATGACGGCAAGCTGATGCAGGCGTTGCCGGCGGCGATGGACACCGCGCCGATCCGCGCGCCGGCCAACGAGGCGGTACGCCCGGGCAGCCTGGCGATGCTGCATGCACGCTCGATTGCGGTGGCCAATGAGATGGGCCAGGCCGAGTTCGAGCCCGCTTACCTGAAACTGGCCAACGCCGGCGACGCCAACGCCACCATCGAGATCACCGGTGACGGCGGCAAGGCGCTGGGGCCGCTGGGCGCGGTGGCGATGGACGCCAACACCGGTGAGGTGCTGCATACCCAGTTGCCGGGCCAGCGCGATGCCAACCACGCGACCCTGGCGGCCGCCTATGCGCTGCACTTCGGCGAGTTCGGCAACGGGCTGGTGCCGTGGCTGTACTTTGCGCTGGGGCTGGGCGGTGCGTTCCTGTTCTACTCCGGCAACCTTTTGTGGATTGAATCGCGACGCAAGCGTCGCCAGCAGGTCCAGGGCCGGGCGCAGATCAACATGGCGCGGGCTACCGTGGGCGTGTGCATCGGGCTGTGCGTGGCGGTGTCGGCGGCGTTTGTGAGCGTACAGGTGCTGGAACATCTGACTCCTGGACAGGCAGACCGTGGCATGCGCTGGACCTGCTTCGTGGTCTGGGGCGGTTGCGCGCTGTGGGCCGCCCTGCGTTCGCCGGCCAAGGCGGCGGTGGAGCTGCTGTGGGCGGCGGCCGTGGTCACCGCCCTGGTGCCGGTGGTGCATGGCGCAATGACCGGGCTGTGGCTGTGGACCAGTGCGCAGCACGGCTACTGGCCGCTGTTCTGGGTCGATGGCGTGGCTCTGGCCATGGCGGTCGGGTTTGCGGCGATGGCGCGGGCGACGCGGCGACGTGCACTGCAGGGGGATCCGAACAGCGTGTGGGCCATCGCGCGGTGACAGGCGACGACACGCATGGCGTGTCGCTACGCGGATGACCGACGGATTCGCGGGGAACCGTGCACGGATGACCGATGGCGCGATGCCAGGGAACGGCGCACGAAGCACCGATCGCGCGCGATGCCGGGGCGGTAGAGTCGGTTGATAGACGACTGCCGGTAGCGGTGATCGGTGCATTTACGCATGGAACCTGCCGGGCAAACCTCTCCGATTACCGGTAATGCGTTCCCGGGCGTTGAACGTTTGTCGGCGGTCGACTGTCGTCCGACCCTACCGCCGTACATCCCCGCACCTCCCCATCCATCCCGCTAGTCTCTCCATCAGCGATACGGTGCAGACATCGCTTTGAGCAGGCTACCTTCGTCATCGTCGCCGGTCAGTTCCCAGGTGAACACGCCGCGCAGGTTCTGCGCCTTGGCGTAGTCGGCGCGGATGCCGATCGAGGTTTCATCCTCATAGCTGATGAACACCTTCTCGACCGGGTTGTACAGCCAGGGTGCCTGCGCCACCGGATGCCAGTGCCGTTGCCAGCCGGGCTTGCCCAGCAGATCGGCGCGGATTCGCCGCCAGTCGCCGGCGTCGGCCGGCGCACTGTAGGGCTGATAGAGGCCTTTGTTGGCATCGGTACTTACCTTGAATCCACGTCCGTAGAACGGCACACCCAGCACCAGCTTGTCGTCCGGCACGCCGTGCTCACGGTAGTAGCGCACGGCACCTTCCACGCTGTTCCAGCGACGCTGGGCGGGGTCCAGCGGATCTTCCGGTACCTCGCGCAGCGGCGCATTGAAGGTGGAGACCCTGGAGAACCCGGTGCCCATGTCGTAGGTCATCAGGTTGATGAAATCCAGCGCCTGGCCGAGCTCCTTCAGTTCGTAGCTCAGCGTCGGATCGTACGGCCCGTCGGTCTGCACGCGACCCGCCGGCAATGCTGCAGTGAGCTGACGATGCGGGCCGCCGAGCTCATCCAGCTGACGACGGAATTCCTGCACCAGCAGGGTCATGTTGTGGCGATCTTCGGGACGGTCGGTGATTTCCAGCGGGCCGCCGTAGACCGGGAACTCCCAATCGATGTCGACGCCGTCGAAGCTGCCGGCGTGTTGTTTGAAGAACAGGTCAATGCAGGAGGCGACGAAGCGCTGGCGGTTCTTCTCTGTGAGTGCGGCGTCGGAGAAGCCGCCGGCGTTCCAGCCGCCGATGGAGATCATGCTGTTGAGCTTCGGATGCGCGCGTTTGAGGGCGGCCAGCGCCTTGAAGTGCTCTGGTGCGTTGGCGTCCACCACGCATTTTCCATCTTCAATGCGGGCGAAGGCGTAGAAGAGGTGGGTGAGCGTGTCTGCCGGGATGTTGGTGATCGGGTAGCGCTCGGCGGAGCCGCCGGGGTAGTAGGCACCGATGACCTTGGCTGCCGGTGTATCGGCGGCATGCAGTGGGGTCGATGACAGCGCGAGAGTGAGGAAAAGCAGAGCTGAAAGCGGCGATGCACGGAACATGGCGGGCTCCACGAAATGCGATGTCGCGAAATGAAGGATCACGAAATCCGGGATCATGAAATGCGAGGTAGGGTCGGTCGATAGACGACCGCCGTGAAGTGTTCAACGCCCGGTAACGCATGACCTCCGGACGGAGCAGCGCCGCTCCGTTCCGTGGTCATGCGTTAAAGAACGGGTCACCGTTATCGGCGGTCGTCTATCGACCGACCCTACCAGTTCCGAGCCATCCGTCCAATGGCCCCTACGTCGGCTGTCCCATTGCCGCGATGCCCGGCCCCAAAAAGAAAAAACGGGCCGAAGCCCGTTTTTTCATTTCAACGATTACGCCAGCCGATTATTCGGCCGAAGCGCCTTCGCCTTCTTCCACGGCCTTCATGGACAGGCGGATACGGCCCTGCTTGTCCACTTCCAGCACCTTGACCTTGACCACGTCGCCTTCCTTCAGCTTGTCGCCGACCTTCTCGACG
>JAEXNZ010000026.1 GCA_023439425.1 Pseudomonadota bacterium | reverse complement strand
GCTGGCGACCCGGGCCAGTGCTTCGACGGCTTCCGGGGTGCCGATCTGGGTCAGGCCCTTGCCGGCCGCATCGCGCTCGGCATGTCGCGCCAGCAGCTCGGTCGCTTGCAGGCCGCGCTCCAGCAACAGCGTGGAGATCGAATGGGCATCGTCCCAGAGTCCACCTCCTTCAACACGGATCCTGGCCGCCGTGTTCACGGCCACGGGATCGGTGGCGATGAGCAGCAGCCAGTGGGCTGCGTCGCTTAGTGGTGCGCCGTCTGCGGCGGCGAGTACCTGGTGGGCCAGCACGGGGCGATCGGGCACCAGCAACGCCAACGGCGGTCGGCGGCAGGCAGGCACCTGCGCCAGCGCGGTAGCGATGCGATCCACGCACTCCTGCCACACCGCTTCGGGCGCGGCGGCCAGATGATTGCGCAGCAGGTTCTCTGGTGCGGTGAGCGGTTGGTTCCAGTTGCGGCCAATGGGATGAGTGGCCTGGGCGTGGAAGCTGGCCAGCCTGCCACCGGCCTTCTGGTCGTAACCACAGTCGAACTGCAGGTACTGGGTCTCCAGATACAGCTCCAGTGTGTCGCGCAGGCCATACCGGGCAAGCAGCCATGCCGTGGCGGCATGACTGGAGTCGGTCATGTAGTACCCCATGTTGTACTGCGCAAGCAGCAGCAACAGGCGGTCGGCATCCCGGTCCAGCTCCGGTTCTGGCCCCTTCAGACGTTGGATCAGGCGTTCTGCGGCGGGCTGCAGCGTGCTGTCGGTTCTGTTGACGTCCAGCGACAGCTGGTCGGTCATCACGACTTCCTTCCAGCGTGCGGCGGCATCTGGAGCGGTGAGGGTCGGCGCAAATCGCCGCGAGGCGTACATGCCCAGACGATCCTGCTGGGTGAGATGCAGGGGCTCACCTTGGCGCAGCCATGGCGGCAGCGTCACGTCGCCGCTCGCCCCCGGGCCAACCGCAGCGGGCATGGCGCGCAGCCAGTCGGCAGGGAGACTGGCGGCGATGTCCTGCACCTTGTCGGCGAACTTGCTGCTCCAGTAGTTGAGCAGACCCGCGCTGGACAGCGCACTCCACACCACTTTCGCGGCCTCCTCGCTGACACCGGCGCGCCGGCGCAGCTGGGCCACAGACAGTACATCTCCGGTTTTCAGGCTGCCATCCAGGATCGCAAGCCGGATGCTTTCAAAGCCGCGCGCGGCCTGTTCGTCCACCGGCTCGATGGACGCAGGGGCTTCCGGCTCGTGTTCGGGCTGCACGACTTCGGCCTTGGCCTTGGCCGCTTTGGCAGGTTTGGCGGCCTTGGCTGGGGTCACCGGCGATGCAGCGCTGCCGGCCTCGGCACCGCTTTCGGTGTAGCCCTTGCCGGTCTTTTCATTGACCAGCTTGGTCAGCGCCGCTGCTGCCTTGCCCTCGTCAGCGAATGACTTGGTCTGGCTCTGCCCCTGGGTACCGATCCGGCCCCAACGGATGTTCAGATCGCTGCCGTCCTGTTCCACTTCCCAGAACTTGCTGGAAGTGCCTTCGACCAGTTCGAATCGCCGCATTGCGTCCCTGCCTTGTTGTTCCCCGTGCGGCCACACCGGCGCGACCGCATCCCTCGGTCCGGATCGTTGGCGATCCGCAGGCCTCAAGCATACCGGGGAACCATGGCAGCGGCACGACGCCGCCGCGGTCAGCGGGCCCGCAGCAGCCGCAACCCGAACGCAGGTGCCTGCGCGTCCCAGCGGTGGGTGACCTGCAGCCCGGCCTCGGCGGCCAGCGCGGCAAAGCTGGCCTCGGTGTACTTGTGGCTGTACTCCACGCGCATGGCCTCGCCGGCGGCGAAATCGAAGGTGCGCCCGCCCACGTGCACCTGCTGGTCGCGCAGGCTGATCAGGTCGGTTTCGATGCGCAGCCTTTCCACGCTGTAGCGGGCCCGGTGCGCGAAGCCGTCGAGGTCGAAGTCGCTGCCGATCTCGCGGTTGAGCCGGCGCAGCAGGTTCAAAGTGAACTCGGCGGTGACCCCGGCCGCATCGTTATAGGCCGCTTCGATCAGCGCCGGGTCCTTGTGCAGGTCGATGCCGATCAGGGCCAAGCCGCCCTCGCCCATGGTCTGGCGCATGGCGCGCAGCAGGGCAACCGCCTCGGCACCGGCGAAATTGCCCAGGGTGGAGCCGGGGAAGAACACCAGCCGCCGCGCCGGTTCGCGCTCCGGCTCCGGCAGCTGCACCGGACGGGTGAAATCGGCACACACAGGCAGCATCTCGATCTCCGGCAACGCCGGGGCCAGCCGGGCGACGCTGTCGAGCAGGGCCGCGCGCGAGATCTCGATCGGGGTGTAGGCTACCGGGTCCACCAGCGCCTGCAGCAGTATCTCGGTCTTGCGCCCACTGCCGCTGCCGAGCTCGACCACGTGCAGGTGTGGCCCAACCACGGCGGCGATGTCGACGGCGCGATCCTGCAGCAGACCCAGCTCGGTGCGCGTGGGGTAGTACTCGGGTTGGCGGGTGATCTGCTCGAAAAGAGCCGAACCGCGCGCGTCGTAGAAGTACTTGGAGGGCAGCTGGCGCGGATGCTGCGACAGCCCGTGCAGGATGTCGGCGGTGATCCGGGCGCGGTCGGGCTGCAGATCGGTGAGCGCGTCGAGCGCGTCGCTGACGGTGCTCATGCCAGCCCCCGGGCCAGGCGCAGGCCGGCGAACTGCCAGCGCGCCGACGGTGCAAAGAAATTCCGGTAGCTGGCCCGCACGTGCCCGGCCGGGGTGGCGCAGCTGCCGCCGCGCAGAATCCACTGCCCGCACATGAACTTGCCGTTGTACTCACCGAGGTTGCCTGCGAACGGCTGGAATCCGGGATAGGCCCCATAAGCACTGCTGGTCCACTCCCAGACGTCGCCGAACAGCTGCAGCGGCTGCGCGGGATCGGCGGTTTCGCCGGTAAACGCCTGCGGATGCAGATGATCGTCGTCGGCGAAGTTGCCCTGCACCGGCAGGGACTGTGCGACCGCTTCCCATTCGAACTCGGTGGGCAGGCGCGCGCCGGCCCAGCGGGCATAGGCATCGGCCTCGAAGTAGCTGAGGTGGCAGACCGGGGCATCGGGATCGATGGCGCGCCAGCCGCCCAGGGTGAACTCGCGCTCGAGGCTGTCGTCCCAGTACAGCGGGTGCTGCCAGCCTTCGCTCTGGACCAGGGTCCAGCCTTCGCTCATCCAATGTGCCGCCTGGCGGTAGCCGCCGTCCAGGATGAAAGCCCGGTACTCGGCGTTGCTGACCGGACGGTTGGCCACGACATGCGCAGGAACGAGCACGCGGTGCACGGGGGATTCGTTGTCGTAGGCGAAGGCGGGGTGCGTCGGCCACGCCGGCGCGCCGATCTCCACGATGCACTCCTCTGCCGGCAGCCAGCGCATCGGCAGCGCGGCACCGGTACTGCGCTTGAGGTCATCGCGATAGGCGGGCTGCAGTGGATTGCACCAGAGCGCGTGCTTGATGTCGGTCAGCAGCAGCTCCTGGTGTTGCTGTTCGTGGTGCAGACCGAGCAGCAGCTGATGGCACGCCTGGCTGCCGAGCGCATCACGATGCAGCAGATCGATGACCTGGTCATCAACGCGCCGGCGATAGTCGCGCACCTCCTCCAGCGACGGCCGCGACAGCAGGCCTCGCTGCGGGCGTGCATGCGCCGGGCCGATGCTCTGGTAGTAGCTGTTGAACAGGTAATGCCAGTCGGCATTGAACGGCACGTGGCCCGGTTGGCTGCCGAGCACGAAGCGTTCGAAGAACCAGCTGGTATGTGCCAGATGCCATTTGGTCGGGCTGGCATCGGCCATGCTCTGGACCATGGCATCTTCGGCGCTGAGCGGCGCGGCCAGGGCGAGACTGCGGGCGCGCACGGCGCGGTAATGCTCGGCCAGCGCGCGGGCGGCCTGCGGTGTTGCGGCGACAGTGTTCATCGCCTCAGGATCAGCCAGCGACGGTGAGCGCACCGTCACGATTGCCCTCACGTCGCATTACAGAGGGCGACGTGAATACGCGTCGGGCGTGTCGATCAGGGCAGCGCGTCGAGATAGAACCAGCGCCCGTCGATGCGCTTGAAGCGGCTGTGTTCCTGCATCTTCACCGCGCTGCCGCCACCGACCTTGTAGCGGGCGGTGAAACGGACCTGGGCGTGATCGGCATCGGGCTGGGTGTGTTCGTGCACGGTAAGCCCGAGCCAGCGGGTGCGCTGGCTGGGCGCTTCGTCGAAGCCGAGGCTTTCCGGGCGGGTCTGCGGGTGCCAGCTGGCGAGCAGATAGTCGGCACGCTCCTGCACATAGGCGGTGTAGCGCGAGCGCATCAGGGTCTCGGCGTCAGGCGCGATGGCCCCGGCGTGGTACTGACCGCAGCATGCGGCATAGGGCAACGGGCGACCGCAGGGGCAGGTGTCGGCGGGGGGTTTGCTCATGCGGCCATTGTGCCCGGAACGGCGTATGCTGGCGCGCCTTTCCCTGCGAAGTCCGTGCCGTGCTGGAGCTGGTTCCCCCCGAGTTGTGGTGGTTGGTGGCGATTGCCTTCATTGCCGGTCTGGTGGACGCGGCGGTCGGTGGCGGGGGTCTGGTGCAGCTGCCGGGCTTGTTCACGGTATTGCCGCAGCACACGCCGGCAATGCTGTTCGGCACCAACAAGTTCAGCTCGATGTTCGGCACCGCCGCGGCGGCGTGGCGTTACGCGCGCAACGTGCGCTTCCCCTGGCAGCCGGTGCTGTTCGCGGCGGGCACGGCGTTCGTGTTTTCGTTCGCAGGGGCGACAGCGGTCAGCCTGTTGCCCAAGGACGCGGTGCGCCCGCTGGTCCTGGTGCTGTTGATCGCGATGCTGGGCTACACGCTGTGGAAGAAGGACTTCGGTGCCCTGCACCGCCCGCGCGAGATCGGCCGCAAGGAGCTGTGGACGGCGCTGGCGATCGGTGCCGCAATCGGCTTCTACGACGGCTTCTTCGGCCCGGGCACAGGCAGCTTCCTGATCTTCCTGTTCGTGCGCTTCTTCGGGTTGGATTTCCTGCGCGCGTCGGCGGCCTCGAAGGTGGTGAACCTGGCGACCAACGTGGCCGCGATCTCGTTCTTCGTGCCAACCGGCAACATCCTGTGGCTGTTCGCGCTGCCGATGGCCGCCGCCAACATCACCGGCTCGGTGGTGGGCACACGACTGGCCCTGCGCGGCGGCACCCCGTTCATCCGCAAGCTGTTCGTCGGCCTGGTGGTGGTGCTGATTGCGCGGATGGGTTGGGATACGTTTACCGGGTGATACCGGCGGTTACCGCGCCCGCTCGCCTGGCTGCGATTGCGGGATCTACGTAGAGCCGGGCTTGCCCGGCTGCTGTTGGATTCGTGCGAACAGCCCTCGGTTCACGGCGTCCCTGGTTTGGCGGATCGGAATGGGCGTTCCGGGGGACGCTGCAAGTACGTCCATGTAAGCTCGATCGCCGCATCCATGCGGCTCACGCCCCCTCCAGCCCACCCCGAACCGCCACGACGGCGTTTCGTTGGCCACGGGAGATCAACGGCGGAATCGCGTTCTCCGGCCGCATTGCGCGATGCATGAGAGGGGGCATACGGGTGACCCCTGGAGGGACACTCCACGGCATGGATGCCGTGGAGTAGCCTACATGGACGTACTTGCGGCGTGTCCCGGAACGGGGTTGCCCGTAGGCCCCCAGCACGTACAAACCGAAGCGCCGCCGTTCGCGATCAAGCCTCGACTTCAGCAGCCTGCCGTGAACGCTCCGGCAGCTTCAGGCGCTTGCCTTCCTCGTCGTACTCGATCAGCAGTACGCCGGAATCATGGCGGCCGCTGATTTCGACGAAGCAGGCACCGCCGATGAACGGCTCCAACGTCATCACCGACTTCAGCGGGGTGGCGACCACCATCTGGAAACCGAAGTTGTCGAAGATGTTCATCGCCAGCGCGGTGAACTCGTTGTCGGCCTTGTCGAAGGCCTCGTCCAGCACCACGGCTGCATAGCTGGGCAGCTGGCTTTCCGCGCCACCGAGCTGGTAGCGCAATGCTGCTGCCAGGCACGTGGTGGCCAGCTTCTGGCGCTGGCCGCCCGACTTGCCCGCACCGCTGCGGTAGATTTCCACCTGCTGGCGCGTGGCCGCGTCCAGTTCCACGCCGATGAACTCCACATGCAGGCGCACGTCCAGCACGTTCTCGCGCCAGCGCTTGTCTTCACCTTCCTGCGAACCCAGCCGCTTCACCAGCTCACGCAGCACCGCGAACTGGGCTTCGGCCACTTCGCGCTGTTCGGTCTGGTGGTGCGAGAGCACATCGCGCAGCTGCTGGTGGAATTCCAGCACTTCCGGCAGACGGCGGTCGCTCAGTTCGATGGTGAGCAGCGTGCCACGGTTGAACGGCACCTGCTCCAGGCTGGCATTCACTTCGTCCAGGCGCTGGCCAATCGACTTGCGGGCCTCGGCGCTGTGGCGCTGCAGGGCCAGCAGGTTGTTCTTGCTCTGGTTCTGCAGTAGATCGAAGAAGCGTTCTTCGTGCTGCGGCAGGCCATCGCGCTCCAGGCGCGCCAAGCGGGCGAGGAAGTCGTCCGCCGAAGCCACCGACACGGTGAAGTCGCCGGACTCTTCCGGCCAGCCCTGCACGAAGCGGCGGAAGCAGCCCAGCAGCAGGTTCTCGACTTTGTTCACGTCCTGCTGCGAGGACGACAGCTGCTCGTTGAGCGCGTTGCTGATCTGGCGCATGTTCGCTTCGAGCGTTTCCAGGCTCAGCGGTCCCATCGCGTCCACGCGCTGCTGCAGGCCGGCTTCCTGGGTGCTGCCCAGGGCCGGCAATACGAGCGCCCGGCTCTGCTGGCGGGCACGGTCCAGGCGATCACGTTCCTTGACCAGCTGGCCGCGCTCCACACGGGTGTCTTCGTAGGTACGGCGGGCCTGCTCGATGTCGGCACGGGTGGCGTCGATCTGCTTGGCCAGGCGCGCCAGGTCGGCGTTGCCTTCGCGCAGTTCGCGCAGGTTGGCCTCGACGTCGGACAGACGCTGCAGCGGGGTGGCGACGTCGATTTCGTCCCAGCCCAGGTTGACCAGCTGGTTGCAGGCCAGGCGGCGATCATTGTCGCTTTCGCGCTGCGAGCGCAGCTGCGCGATGTCGGCGTCGCAGCCGGCAATGCGCTTGGCCAGTTCCTGGCCTTCCTTCTGATACACCGCCAGCTTGTCGCGGTTGTTGAAGCCCAGCAGCCAGCGGCGACGATCGTTGACCGCGCTGCGGTCGTCCTTCTCGAAACGGTCGCCCGGGTGCTTGACCTGGCCTTCCTTGGTGATGCCGCGCTCGACATTGCGCAGCTCGCGCGCGTCCACGCACTCGTAGTCGAAGCGCTTGCCCAGCTCGCGGCGCAGCCACGGCTCGAAGCTGCTGTCGCGCAGGTCCAGCTTGTGCAGCAGCGACTTCGCCGATGGTTCGCGGGCGAACGCCTCGTCGTTGCGGCGCACGCGGTAGTAGGTGAAGCGCATGCCGAGGTGGGTGCGGTTCACCCAGTCGGCGACCTCGTTGTAGTGGCGATCATCGACCAGCAGCGACTGCGCGAAGGCGAACAGCACGCGCTCGATCGCGCCCTGCCATACGGCCTGGTCCTGACGGACCTGGATCAGTTCACCGACAAACGGGAGTGCCGCCTCCGGCACGCCGGTTTCTTCGGCCAGCCGTGCACGCAGCTTCTGCAGCGGTGCAGGAATGCTGGACGGATTGTGCTCCATCGCTTCCAGCTCGCTGCGCACTTCGGCGAAGCGGCGCTCGTCGTCGCGCTTGCCGCCCAGGCGTTCGCTGATCGCATCATCCAGCGCCGCCGAGGCGCGCTGGCGGTCCTGCAGCTCACCCTGGGCTTTGTCGATCAGTTCGGCAAACGCCTGCGCGGTGTCCGGCAGCGTCGCCTGCAGCTTCTGTGCGGACTGGCGCGCCTGCTCGCGCTTGGCCTGCCGGCGGTCACGCTCGGCTTCGGCGCGGCCCTGCTCGCGTTCCAGTTCCTCGATGCGTTCGCCGCCCTGCTGGCGGCGCTGCAGTTCAAGTTCACCCAGACGCTCGGTGTGGTTGTCCAGCGCAGAACGACGCTGGGCCTCTTCGCCGAGCAGGCCACGGTCACGGACTTCCAGCTCGTGCAGGCGCGCTTCCAGCAACTGCTGGCGGCGGTTCTCGCGGAAGCTGTCGATACCCAGCTTCAGCAGTTCCTCGTCGCCACGGCGGCGATGCATGGCCTTGAGTTCGTTGTAGTGCTCGCGCGCCGGCAGCAGGGTTTCAACCTGACGCCGCGCGGTGACCACGGCCTGATGCGCACCGTCGAGCTCGGCGAAGTCGTTCACCAGCCGCTCGGCGGCATTGAAGGTGTTCGGCGTGTCCAGCATGAAGTCACGCAGGAACACGTTCAGGTCGCCCAGGTTCTTGGCCGACTGGGTCTTGTGCAGCAGGCGCAGCGCCATCTCGTTGTCGATGCCGAGCAGGTGGCGGAAGCGCTCCGCATAGCCGGCAAAACTGTCGAAATGGTGCACGTCGGCCAGACGCTGCTTAAGCTTGCGCAGGTCCAGGTCGAAGCCGCCCAGGTCCTTGGCGATATCGAACGGACGCTCGGCGACCAGATAGTGCTTGCGCACATCCGCTGCGGTGGCACCGTTGCCGGAGATCCAGAACAGGCGCACCAGGCTGACCACGCGGCCATCGCCGCTGCGGTATTCCAGCACCAGCGCGGTCCAGGTCGCGCCCTTGCGCAGGTACTGGGTGGCGATTTCGCCGGTGCCCTTGTCCTGCTGGTCAGCCCACGCGCCGCGCACGTACGAGACCAGGTTGCGGTCGCGACCACTGCGCTCGGCCTCGCGGGCGGCGGCATTGAAGTCGACGATGGCCGGTGGCACCAGCACCGCCGACATCGCATCGAGCAGGGTTGACTTGCCGGAGCCGGAGCGGCCCACGAACAGGAAGCCCTTCTCGGCAATCGGCACTTCGGTCAGGCCGTTGAAGGTGCCCCAGTTGTAGACCTGCAGGCGGCGCATGCGGAACTGCTGCAGGCGC
>JAEXNZ010000575.1 GCA_023439425.1 Pseudomonadota bacterium | reverse complement strand
GATGTACTGACCTGCTGCCATGGCGCGCTCGCTCAGCGGGCTGCCCTTGACCAACTCAATAAGGTAATACAGCAGGTGCCCGCCGTCCAAGATCGGGATCGGCAGCAGGTTGATGATGCACAGGCTGAGCGACATCACCGCCAGGAACCACAGGAACCAGTCCAGCCCGCGCTGGGCCGAAACATTGGCCACGCGGGCAATGGTGACCGGCCCGGATACGTTCTGCAGCGAGGCCGCGCCAGTGATCATGCGGCGCATCATGCCCAGCGAATCGCTGGTGGCGCGGGCGGTTTCGCGCAGGGCAGCGGGCAGGGCGGCCAGCGGGCCGTACTGCAGGGTGGTGTCGTAGACCGGGGCGCTGCTCTGCGGGAAGCCCACGCCGATCTGCCAGGTCGGCTGGCCGCGCGCGTCCTTGCCCTGTTGCGGGGTGATTTCCAGCGCCATCCGGTCCGCGCCGCGCTGGACCTCGATCATGCCGGGGCCGCCGCGCTCGCCCAGCGCCCGTACCTGGGCCGGCACCTGTTCGGCTGAATCAATGCGCACGCCGTCGACGGCCAGCAACAGGTCGCCGGGCATCAGCACACCCTCGGCGGGGTGGCCGGGCTCAATGCGTTCCACCAGGGCCGGCTGCATGCGGAACTGCCAGGTCAGCCCGGCCAGTGCCGGCACCCAGCGTTCATCGAAGCCCGCCGGCAGCTGCGACAGCGGCAGCACCCGGGTGAGGACCTGCTGCTGCGCGTCCAGAACGGTCAGGGTGGCGTCGCGGCGGTCCATGGCGGCGGTGGTCAGGGCCATGCTGGCCTGGCCGGCGGTGACCACGTCACGGTCATCCACGCCGAGCACACGGTCGCCGGTCTGCAGGCCGGCGGCCAGAGCCATGCCCGTAGCGCGCCCAATGGTGGCCGAGTAGTCCTGCTTGCCGATGACGAACATCGCCCACAGCAGCGCCACGCACAGCACCAGGTTGGCCAGCGGGCCGGCGGCCACGATCGCAATGCGCTGCCAGACGCTCTTGTGGTTGAAGGCCTGGCCGCGTTCGGCCGGGTGCACCTCGACCTCGCGCTCATCGAGCATCTTCACGTAACCGCCCAGTGGAATGGCGGCAATGGCGAACTCGGTGCCGGCGCGGTTGCGGCGCATCCACAGCGGTTTGCCGAAGCCGACCGAGAAGCGCAGCACCTTCACCCCGCAGCGGCGGGCCACCCAGTAGTGACCAAACTCATGGAAGGTCACCAGCACACCAAGGCTGACGATCATCCACCAGACAGAACCGATGAATTCACCCATGTTGGACGTCGCGGTTAAGAGGCGGGAAGGGCATTCAGTGCGTGTCGATGGCGGTCTGGGTGATCTGGCGGGCGCGCTGGTCGGCAGCCAGCAGGCCCTCCAGTGTATCGGCCGGGCCCGCCGGGAGTGTTGAAAGGGCGTTAGCGACCAGTGCCGGGATGTTCAGGAAAGCGATTCGCCCCTGAAGAAACGCTGAAACAGCCACTTCATTGGCAGCGTTCAGGATGGCGGGTGCCGTGCCACCAGCCGCCATCGCCTGCCAGGCCAACCGCAGGCACGGGAACGCGTCGGTGTCGGGAGCCTCGAAATCGAGGCGGCCCTGGGTCAGCAGGTCCAGTCCGGCCACGCCGGATTCGATCCGCTGCGGCCAGCCCAGCCCCACCGCCAGGGTGGTGCGCATGGCCGGCAGGCCCAGCTGGGCCAGGGTGGAACCGTCGATGAACTCCACCAGCGAATGCACCAGGCTCTGCGGGTGCACCAGCACCTCGATGCGTTCGCCTGGCACGTTGAACAGATGGTGGGCCTCGATCACTTCGAGCCCTTTGTTCATCAGCGTGGCCGAGTCGACCGAGATCTTCGGGCCCATGCTCCACTTCGGGTGGGCCACGGCCTGGGCCGGGGTGACCTGCTCCAGTTCGGCGCGCGAACGGCCGCGGAACGGGCCGCCAGAAGCGGTCAGCAGGATACGGCGCACGCCGGCCTGGTCCAGGCTGGCGTCGCGCGAGCGCAGGCACTGGAAGATGGCGCTGTGCTCGCTGTCGATCGGAATGATCTCGGCACCAGCGGCGGTGGCGCGCTGCATCAGCAGCTCGCCCGCCAGTACCAGGGACTCCTTGTTGGCCAGCAGGATGCGCTTGCCGGCGCTGGCGGCGGCAAGCGTCGAGGACAGCCCGGCGGCACCGACAATCGCCGCCACCACGGTGTCGCAGATGTCGCTGGCGGCCAACTGGTCCAGGGCATCGGCACCCGCATGAGCCTGGGTGGGCAGGCCGGCGGCGCGCAGTCCATCGCGCAGGGCCGCGAAGCCCGCTGCGTCGGCAATGACCGCGTGGTCGGGTCGGTGCGCCACGCACAGTGCCAGCAGCGCCTGCACCTGGGTGCCGGCGGCCAGCACGGTGGCGCGGTAGCGGTCGGGATGGCGCGCGATCACATCCAGTGCAGACGCACCGATCGAGCCGGTGGCACCGAACACGGCGACCTGGCGAAGGGCAGGGGGGCTGTGCATGCTCAGAACCCGAAGATTTCCTTGCCCAGCGCGAACACCGGCAGGGCGGCGAGGACGCCGTCGATGCGGTCCAGCACGCCGCCGTGGCCGGGAATGATGTGGCCCGAGTCCTTCGCACCGGCGTGGCGCTTGATCAGGCTCTCGTACAGGTCGCCCAGCACCGACGCGAACACGGCGACCACAGTAGTGACGACCAGGCCGAGCAGATGGTCAGAGGTGGCCCCGGCCATCCAGCCGAACACCAGCGCGACCAGCAGGCCCGCCAGCAGGCCGCCGACCAGGCCTTCCCAGGTCTTGTTCGGGCTGATCCGCGGAGCCAGCTTGGTGCGCCCGAAGGTGCGCCCGGCGAAATAGGCCCCGGAGTCTGCCGCCCAGACGATGGCCAGGGCGGTCAGCAGCCACAGGTGGCCGTTGTCGCTGCTGGCATGGATGAGCACCAGCGCCGCCCAGGCCGGCACGATGGCCAGCGAGCCGGCCAGCAGCTTCAGGGTCCGCGCATGGCTGCCCGGTTCCGCCCCGAAGGTGAAGAAACGCAGCCATAGCAGCGCCAGCAGCCACCAGCCGATGCCGGCAAGGGTGGCAATCTGGTACAGCACCAGGGTGCCGGCGTCGGCCCACACGATGAGCACCATCAGCACCAGGTTCAGCACCAGCAGCACGGTACGGGCCAGGGTGTCTTCGACCTGGGCCAGCTTCAGCCATTCCCACAGGCCGATCAGGAACACGGCGGCGGCGGCGGCGGCCAGCCACTGGGTCGGCAGCAGCAGGATGGCCGCAATGGCAACCGGCGCCATGATCAGCGCGGCGATGACTCGGGTTTTGGTCATGGGTGGGACGTCTCGGTGGCCAGGGCGGCGATCTGGGCGCTGGTCAGGCCGAAGCGGCGTTCACGCGAGGCATAGGCGTCCAGCGCCTGCTGCAGGTGGGTGGCGTCGAACTCGGGCCACAGCACATCGGTGAACCACAGTTCGGTATACGCCAGCTGCCACAGCAGGAAGTTGCTGATGCGGGTATCGCCGCCGGTGCGGATGAACAGATCGGGTGCGGGCAGGTCGGCCAGTGCGACCCGGCTGCCCAGCAGGGCCTCGTCGATCTGCTCGGGGAGCAGGCGACCGGCGGCCACTTCAACGGCCAGTTCGCGGGCCGCGCGGGCGATGTCCTGGCGGCCACCATAACTGGCGGCAATGCTCACGGTCATCGCGGTGTTGTCGGCGGTACGCTGTTCGGCCAGCTGCATGCGGCTGACCAGCCCGGCACCGAAGCGTTCGCGTTCGCCGATGAAGCGCACGCGCACGCCACGCCGATGCAGCTCGTCCACCTCGCGTTCGAGCGCGTTGAGGAACAGCTTCATCAGTGCGTCGACTTCTTCCGTCGGCCGGCCCCAGTTTTCACTGGAGAAGGCAAACAGGGTCAGCGCGGCAATGCCGCGCTCGAGGCAGAAGTCGATGGTGCGGTTGACCGCACGCGCGCCGGCACGATGGCCGATCACGCGTGGACGGCGACGCTTCTGCGCCCAGCGCCCGTTGCCATCCATGATGATGGCCAGGTGGCGGGGCACGCCGGCAGCAGGGGTCGGGGCCTGGGACATGGGCTCAGACCTGCATCAGTTCCTTTTCTTTGTCGGCGACAACTTTGTCAACGTCCTTGATGGCACCGTCTGTCAGCTTCTGGATGTCGTCTTCGCCGCGCTTCTTGTCGTCTTCGCTGATCGCTTTGTCCTTCAACAGTGCAGCGATCGCCTTGTTGGCGTCCTGGCGGATGTTGCGGACGGCGACCTTGGTGCCTTCGCCTTCGCCCTTGACCTGCTTGGCCAGCTCCTTGCGGCGCTCCTCGGTCGGCGGCGGCATGTTGATGCGGATCGAGGTGCCCAGCGTGTTCGGGGTGAACTCGGCGTTGTACAGGCCCTTCTCGATCTCTTTGATCATGCTC
>JAEXNZ010000555.1 GCA_023439425.1 Pseudomonadota bacterium | reverse complement strand
TACACCTTATCCCACCGGGGCCAAAGGGCCCCCGGGTCGGCCCGGCGGGTCATCGTCGGTCATCCAGAATCCGACGCATCTCTGTTTCAACGAAGTCAGTGAGCAGGCGAACGCGCGCCGGCATAAGGCGGCCAAACGCATGGATGTACTGCAAGGGAAGGCTGGGAAGGGGCAGCGATGGGAGAACCTGCACCAGCGCGCCGCTGTCGAGGTCGTGCTGTACGGTGCAACGCGTGAGGTGTGCCACGCCTACGCCCGCGAGTGCCCCCGCACGGAGAGCGGCACCGGTATTCAGGCCAACCCGGCCTCGTGGCTGCACGCTCGTACCGTCGGCGAACATGATGGCGGCAGTTCGGCTCTCGAACAGATATCGCAGCATTGGCATCCTGCGCAGGTCGTCCGGCGTGGCGGGCTTGCCGTGGCGAGACAGTAGTTCGGGGGAGGCCACCAGGATCATCGTCAATGCGGCGATAGGGCGCGCCACCAGCTCGCTGTCCGCGGGATGGCCGATGCGGAATGCGACGTCGTAGCCCTCACGAATGACGTCGACAAGATGATCAGACAGCGACAGATCCAACTCCAGTCCAGGGTGAGCGTCCAGGAAGCGGGTGGCCAAAGGCTCCAACAACAGCCGCCCGATTTCACTCGGCATGCTGGCGCGGAGCAGGCCGCGCGCATCACCATCGGTGCGGATCGCATCGGCCGCATCCTCCAATCCTCGCAGTAGTGGAGCCACGCGCTCGAACAGGGCCAGCCCCTCCTCGGTCGGCTGCAGGTAACGCGTGGATCGGTGGAAGAGCTTCGCACCCAGCTCAGCTTCAAGCCTGGTGATCGACTTCGACACCGATGAAGGCGTCAGACCGAGTGCACGCGAGGCTGCACTGAACGACCCCGCTTCCACAGAGCGCACGAAGGCCAGCAAGGTAGCCGTGTTACTCAGCAGATTCATTTGTGACTCCATGGAACAACTGAAGTTCGACAGCTCGTCTTCCGGCCGGGACGGGTGAGGACTAAGGTCTGCGCATTCCCCAGATGCAAGGTATATCAGCTATGAAACGAATGGAAAACAAGGTCGCGCTCATCACCGGTGGCAACAGCGGCATCGGCCTGGCTACGGCCTGCCTGTTCGCCCGCGAGGGTGCGCAGGTGGTCATCACCGGGCGCCGGCAAGGCGTCCTGGACGAGGCGCTTGAGCGCATTGGTCACGGCGCGATTGGACTGCGCGGGGATGTTGCCGATCTCGAGCATCATTCCCAGGCAGCCGCGTACGTGCGGGACACATTTGGCGGCCTCGACGCATACGTGGTCAACGCCGGCGTGCTGACCATCAATGAATCTTCCGCGGTATCTCCACAGGAGTTCGATGCGCAGTTCTCCATCAATACGCGCGGCGTCTTCTTTGGCGTGCAGGCGACGGTTCCGGTGATGCGAGCGGGAGGGAGCATCATTGTCACCAGTTCGCTGGCATCAGCGAGGGTGCTGCCTGGTCACGCCGTGTATGCCGGCGCAAAGGCGGCGATTGAAGCGTTCGCGCGTAGCTGGGCACTTGAGCTGAAGGACCGCCGCATCCGCGTCAATGTGCTCAGCCCGGGCCCTGTGGATACCGCCATCGTGGAGAAGCTGGGCGTGCCCGAGCCGGATCGCGCAGCCTTCCTTCAGGGGATGAGCGACCGCATCCCGGCGGGGCGCATGGGTCAGGCAGATGAGCTGGCCAACGCCGCGCTGTTTCTCGCTTCAAGTGAAAGCAGTTTCGTGAACGGTGCCGAGCTGCGCGTTGACGGCGGCATGTTCCTGTCTTGATACCTGTTGGAGATCACCACCATGACGACTCAATCAAATACTGAAATTCTGAACTTCATCGACGTGCTGGCGGAAACGGGCAGCCACTACCGCATGGACGAGATGGAGGCGTTGTATACGGATGACCTGGCTTTTCTGGTCCTGACCCCGGAGGGCGGGGTTGTAAGACTGTCGCGCGACGATATGTTCCAGGAGTTCCGCGAGCGTGGTGCTGCGGGTGAACCGCCGCTCTCCACGGAAAAGCGGGTGCTGCATGTGGAGCAGGATGGCGACACCGCAGTCGCGGTGCTGTACCGACGCATGGGAGCCTCTGCGGACCCCGCGCTGTACGAGTTGCGCCTGCGCTTCAGCGCTGGACGTTGGCAGGTATGCGACGAGACCGTTTCACCATGGCCAGACCTCGCCAAGGCGGTAGGCTTCCTGCCTCCGCGCCAGAGAGCTTGAACGGATGGGCTGATTTCTCAGACTGAGTATCAATGCCCAGAGGCATCGTGATAGATCCGACAGTGCTGGTAGCGTCGGTCGACAGACGACGACCGATAACGATGATCGGCACGGTGACGAGTGACCATCAACGCAGAAGCGCATCTCCGTTCGAAGGTCATGCGTTACAGCTGTGATGGGTGTTCCGAGCCGGCGTCTGTCGACCGACACTACCAAGGCAACATCGATCCGGTCGAGGTCCGAGTGCTGGTTGAAGTTGAGAGCAGTCGCGCTACCTCAGAATCAGAGTTATCCGAGTCCAAACCGTGCGGGCGATCGTTAGAGTTTCGCGTTCATTCCGATAACACAGGTGACGCATGCCCCGTCTCATCCACCCGCTGCTGCTTGCATCGAGCCTTGTTCTCGCTGTCGTAGCTCCGGTGGCCGCGCTCGAGCTGGCCGCCAGTACGGACAACACGCACGTTCTCTCACTCAGGGTGATGGCCCACGACAAGGAAGTCATGGCTCCGGTGCTGCAGGTAGCTGCCGGTGCCCCTGCGTCAGTGGCCATCAGCAACCACGAAGGTCCGATGTACACCTTGGTCACCACCGTCCAGCCGCCGGTGGGGGATGGCACACCCACCGCAGGCGACGTGCAGGTGTCCCTGTGGAGTGGCGATCAAGATACCGGCATCCGAATTGTCGACGGAAGGGTGGCCGCCAATGGCACCCGCGTTCTCAGCGACGAACAGGGCACCACGGTGGAGCTGATTTCTCACGCTGCGTATTGAGGCACAAGGACAATGCGAATGAAGCAATCGGCGCGCCAGCGCCGTAGCGTCGGTCGACAGACGACGGCCGATAATGGTGATCGGCACGATGACGAGTGATCATCAACGCAGAAGCGCGTCTCCGTTCGATGGTCATGCGTTACAGCAGTGATCCCGGCGCAACGCACCACCCCCAAAAGCCACCATTCACCCCGGGAAGGTAAACTATTGATTGCGCGGGCAAACCCCGCCCCCAATAGCCCCACCTGCCCATGACCCTGCCAGCCCCCACCGCCGCGGACCGCTACGCCGCTTCCCTGCGCCTTTCCGTCGCCCCCATGATGGATTGGACGGACCGCCATTGCCGCGTGTTCCACCGGCTGCTGTCCCCGGGTGCGCGGCTGTACACGGAGATGGTCCACGCCAATGCCGTCATCCATGGCGACCGCGAGCGCCTGCTGGGTTATGACGGCACTGAGCACCCGCTGGCCCTGCAGCTGGGCGGCAGCGACCCGGAACTGCTCGCCCAGGCTGCGCGCATCGCCCAGGACTGGGGCTACGACGAGGTCAACCTCAACTGCGGCTGCCCGTCCGACCGCGTCCAGGCCGGCCGCTTCGGGGCCTGCCTGATGCGCGAGCCGACCCTGGTGGCTGAATGCGTCGCGGCGATGGTCGCGGCAGTCGACATCCCGGTCACGGTGAAATGCCGCCTGGGTGTCGATGACGACAATAGCTACGAAAATTTCCTGAATTTCGTCGATCAGTCGGCCAACGCCGGCAGCGCGATGTTTATCGTGCATGCCCGCAATGCCTGGCTGAAGGGCCTGTCGCCCAAGGAAAACCGCGAAGTGCCGCCGCTGCGCTACGAGTGGGCGCACCAGCTCAAGGCCGACCGCCCGCACCTGCCCATCGTCCTCAATGGCGGGCTGGCCACCGTGGAGGCCTGCCAGGCCCAGCTGCCGGCGCTGGACGGGTTGATGCTGGGCCGCGCGGCCTACCACGACCCCTACGTGCTGCATCAGTTGGAAGCCGCCCAGACCGGCGCGGCGCTGCAGTCGCGCGAGGCGCTGCTGCGGGCGATGCGCCCGTACATCGAGGCCCAGCTGGAGCGCGGCCTGGCCCTGAAGCACATCACCCGCCACCTGCTCGGCCTGTTCCACGGCCAGCCCGGTGGGCGCGCATTCCGTCAGGTGCTCAGCGAGGGCGCACACCGCCCCGGCGCGGACTGGAGCCTGATCGAGCAGGCGCTCGAGATCACCCGCGCCCAGGCCGAACGGGTCGCGGCCTGACCTGAACCGACGTGACCGCTGTCACGGCCGCCGCTTGATCCTTTTGGCGTTTTCCCGCTATGGTTCACTTAGATGAACGTAGCCACGGGGCACCCGGAAAAGTTCAGACCGGATTCACTGCGTAAAACCAAGAATTTGCAAAAGATTCGTAAAGCGCTGGGCCAACGCCCGCACTTCCCGATTCACAACTTTTGAACGTTTTGACGCCGTCCGCTAGGATCGAACCGATGCTCTTCGTGACCCGCCACCGCCGCCTTGCTGTCGCCGCCCTGTTTGCAACGGGTGCCGTCGCTGCTGTTGGCAGTGCCAGTGCCCAGGTGCCGCCGCCGGATCCGGCGCGGGCAGAGGCCATGCGGGCCGCGCGTAGTGCGCCGCAGGAGCGGTCGCTGTCCGACGCCGTGCGTCGGGTCCAGCGCACCACCGGCGGCCACATCCTGGGTGCGGAGCGGGTCCCGTTCGACGGGCGGGACATCAACCGCGTGAAGTACATGGATGACCGGGGCCGCGTCCGCTACATGGACGACCCGGCGCAGCCACGTTCACAGCCCCGCACGCCCCGGTCGGATATGTCATCACTACGCGGCGATAACCCCTGAACAGGGATAGTTGGCCGTCAACAACGAAATCCACTGGCCCCAGGCCACACCCAGGACACTAGGGAGAGTTCATGCGTATCCTTCTGGTCGAAGACGAAGCCCCGCTGCGGGAAACACTGGCAGCCCGGCTCAAGCGCGAAGGCTTTGCCGTCGATGCTGCGCAGGACGGTGAGGAAGGTCTGTACATGGGCCGCGAAGTGCCGTTCGACGTCGGCATCATCGATCTGGGCCTGCCCAAGATGTCGGGCATGGAACTGATCAAGGCGCTGCGTGACGAAGGCAAGAAGTTCCCGGTGCTGATCCTCACCGCCCGCTCCAGCTGGCAGGACAAGGTGGAAGGCCTCAAGCAGGGCGCTGACGATTACCTCGTCAAGCCGTTCCATGTCGAAGAACTCCTCGCCCGCGTCAACGCGCTGCTGCGCCGTGCCGCTGGCTGGAGCAAGCCGACCCTGGAATGCGGCCCGGTTGCACTGGACCTTGCCGCACAGACGGTCAGCGTCAATGGCAGCAACGTGGACCTCACCAGCTACGAGTACAAGGTGCTGGAATACCTGATGATGCATGCCGGTGAACTGGTCTCGAAGGCCGACCTCACCGAACACATCTATCAGCAGGATTTCGACCGCGACTCGAACGTGCTGGAAGTGTTCATCGGCCGCCTGCGCAAGAAGCTGGACGCCGACGGCGAGCTCAAGCCGATTGAAACCGTGCGTGGCCGCGGTTACCGCTTCGCGATTCCGCGTTCCAACGAAGGCTGAGATCCAACGTTGGCGATTGCATGATGTCCGGCCGTCTGTGGTTCTTCAAACGCTGGCGGCCGCGCTCACTGCAGGCTCGCCAGCTGCTGGCTGCCAGTGTGAGCCTGCTGGCCTTCCTGGCCATCGCAGGCTACGCGCTTGATGCTGCCTTCGCCGACACCGCTCGCGCCAACCTGCGCGAGCGGTTGAAAAACTACGCCACCGCGTATGCGGCCGGCATCGACTTCACCCGCGACCGTTCGCTGTACATCCGCGAACAGCCACCGGATCCGCGCTTCGACGTGCCCGGCAGTGGTCTGTACCTGCAGGTGGTGATGCCGGACGGCAAGGGCAACTCGATGTCCGCCGAAGGCCCGATGCTGCCCACCGTGGGCGGCGGCATCCTGGCTCCGCGCCAGGAAGTCTTCGAAGGCCCGCTGCCGATGATCCAGATCGACGGCAGCGAGGGCTCGGTGTACCGCTATGGCCTGGGCCTGGTGTGGGATGCCGACGCCGACCCCGCCACAGAATTCCCGTACACCATCTATGTGATGGAAGACTCGCGCGCGCTGGGTGCGCAGCTGCGTGTGTTCCGTGGCCGGGTGTGGTTCTGGATGGGCGGTGCGGGTTTGATCCTGCTGCTGCTGCAGACCGTCATTCTGCAGTGGAGCCTGCGCCCGATGCGCCGGGTGATCACCGAGCTGACCAAGGTGCAGCGCGGTGAAACCGAGCGCATGAGCGAGCGCCACCCGCGCGAGCTCGAACCGCTCACCGACAGCATCAACGCGCTGATTGAAAGCGAACGCGAAAACCTGGAACGCCAGCGCAACACGTTGGCCGACCTCGCGCACAGCCTGAAAACCCCGCTGGCGGTGCTGCGCACACAGCTCGACAGTGGCGCGCACGACCAGGACCTGCGCGAAGAATTCGACGTGCAGCTGCGGCGCATGAACAACCTGGTGTCCTACCAGCTGGCGCGCGCCGCGTCGTCGGGGCACAAGCTGTTTTCCGCGCCGCTGCCGATCGAATCCAATGCGGAAGAGATCGTGCGCGGGCTGGAGAAGGTGTACGCCAGCAAGGGCGTGCTGTGCGAATTCGACATCGACGAAGCAGCGCGTTTCCATGGTGAGCCGGGTGACCTGCAGGAACTGCTGGGCAACCTGCTGGAAAACGCCTTCAAATGGGCCAACCGCCGCGTGTTGCTGACCGCCAAGCCGCTCACCGCGCCGGGCGTGCGCCGTGCTGGCCTGCTGCTGTCGGTGGACGATGACGGCCCGGGCATCGCGCCCGACGACATCGCCAAGGTGCTGCAGCGTGGCGTGCGCGGCGACGAGCGCGTGCAGGGCCATGGCATCGGCCTGTCGATCGTGCAGGACCTGATCAAGGA
>JAEXNZ010000506.1 GCA_023439425.1 Pseudomonadota bacterium | reverse complement strand
TTCGATCAGCCCCTTGGAGCCGAGCACCTTCAGCCCCTCGCGCAGCGCCGACCGGCTGACCGACAGGGTCTGCGCCAGGGATTCTTCCTTGGGCAGGAATTCGCCCGGCTGAAGCGCGCCACTGATGATCCGCTGCCCGATTTCCTGGGCGACCTGGTCGTACAGATTGCGTACCTCGATCCGTTTCACTGGTGCCCCTTTGGCGTGGCGCTTCGCGAAGCGCGGTCACTCCTATTATCCGACAAAAGGGTGAGGGCAGGGGCGTGGCGATGTTCAGGTGGTTTCTCATTACAGTTTGAACCGGAAGCCCAGGCCGAAGGTCTTGTCCTGGTAGCGGATGTCGCGCGGGCGCGAGTCGCCGTTACCCCAGAACTGATGCAGGTTGTTGCCCAGCAGGTTGGTGGCCGACAGCACCACGGTCGTGCGCGGGGTCATGTCGTAGCTGACCGAGAAATCCAGAGAACTGGCCGGCTCAACCTGATCTTCGGTCCCGGCCACGGTGGGCTGGGTGAAGAAGTCGATGTAGCGGCTGCGGTAGCCGTAGGCCAGACGCGCGGACAGCCCGAAGTTCTCGTAGAACAGCACCGCGTTGTAGTTGTTCTTCGACACGTTCTGCAGCGGACGGGAAATGACCGGGCCGCCGATGAACTCCGGCGACTTGGTGTCGCCCTCGATGTAGGTGTAGTTGAACTGCGCGCCCAGACCACTCCAGGCACCGGGCAGGAAGTCGAACGTCTGCTGGTAGGCGAACTCGACGCCTTGCAGGTGGCCACTACCCGCACTCTGCGGCGAAGACAGCTCGTAGTCCTCGCCTGCAATAACCACATTGGTAATGTAGTTCTGGATGTAGCCGTCGATATCGCGGTAGAAGATGCCGGCGCTCATGTAGCCGACCGGCGAGAAGTACCACTCCAGCGACATGTCGTAGTTGGTCGACTTGATCGGACTCAGGTCCGGGTTGCCGCTGCTGGCCGCGCCGGCGCGGTTGACCGTACCCGGGTTCAGCGAGATCGACGGATTCAGCGCGCCGAAGTCCGGATAGCTGAGCGTCTTGGCAGCCAGCACGCGCAGCTGCCATTCGTCGTTGAAGTGCAGGTTGAGGCTGGCATTCGGCAGCGTGTTGGTGTCCTTCGTGTCGCGGCTGATGGCGCTGTAAACGCCGGTGCTGGCGTCGAACGAATAGGCATTCAGTTCACGCTTGATCTGCTCGGCACGTACGCCGACCAGTCCGTCCACGCGCAGTCCGAACAGATTAAAGTCGTACTTGGTCTGCAGGTAACCGGCGGACTTGCGTTCCTGGATGTCGAAGAAGCGGCCGGGGTTTTCCGGTGCCAGCCCCGCCGGCAGACCGTAGAACGCGCGCAGTTCGTCGGCGTTGCTGATCAGGTAGTCGTAGCAGGGGGTCAGGAACGACTGGCTCAGCGCCGAGTTGCCCTGCTTGGTGCAGAAGAAGCTGTTGGCCGGGAACAGGCCGACCACCTGGTTGGCCGGGTTCGGAGTGGCCGTGATATTGCCTGTGCCGGCACCGCCCGGAGGCGGGGTGCTAATTTCCACGCTGCCCTTGGCACTGGCGGTGCGGTCGGCATAACGCAGGCCGAACTGGATGTTGGCAATCGGGCCGTCGAGGAACTCGAACACACCGTCACCACGCCAGCTGTTCTCTTCACCGCGCGACTCGCCCCAGGTCTGGAACAGGCCGTTGAGATAGAAACGCGACGGGTCCATGCCCGGGTCGCCGGCCAGGTACCAGTTCTGGTGCTTGCCCGAAGTGCCGTCCCAGTTGGTGGTGATGGGGCCGCTCAGGAAGGTGTCGATGATGAAGTTTTCATCGCGGTAGTAGCCCGAGGTGCGCGTCACTTCGGTGGACAACCGCAGCTGGTCGCCGCGCCATTTGAAGCCGAGCGCGTTCTGGATGTCCTGGCCACGCTGTTTGTGCGCCTGGGTGCTGCTGGCGGCATAGGTATCGCCCGTCCACGAGCCGCTGGTGGCATCGCAGATGGTCTGCCCCTCAAGCGGTCCGGCCAGCTGGTTGGCGTAGCAGTTGTTGCCGACCTGCAGGCTGCTCGGCGGCACCACGCCCACCGGGAAGCTGAAGAAGAAGGCCTGGTCGTAGTTGTCACGCACGTAGTCGTACAGACCCTCGACGTACACCTCGGTGTTCTCGGTCGGCTTCCACTGCAGCGCGTAGTTGAACGAGCTGCGGTCGCGATCGCCGTGGTTGTAGTTGGTACCCCAGCCGTTCGGCGCGGCAATCAGGTTCCCCGCATCGGTACGCATCGGCGTGCCATCCGGGTTCTCCAGCACCTTCGGGAAGTCGCCCCAGACGGCATCGTATTCGTAACGCTTGCCGATGTAGCCGAAGTTGACCATTGCGCCGATCTCACCGGCATCGGTATCCCAGCGGTTGCTCAGCATCAGGCTGGCCGACGGATCCACGTCGCCGCTGTACTTGCTGTGGGTGCCAGTGGCGGTGCCGGCAATCTCCAGCCCGTCAAAGTCCAGCGGGCGGCGCAGCTGGATATCGACCAGGCCGGCGATGCCGCCCAGCGGCAGGCTGGCCTCGCTGCTCTTGTAGACATTCAGGCTTTTGATCGCGGTTGCCGGCAGATTCTGGAACGCATAGCCGCGACCGGAACTGCTGAAGATCTCTCGGCCGTTGAGCGTGCTGATCACATTGGGCAGGCCACGGATCACCACGCCGGTGGTTTCGCCCTGGTTACCCTGGGCAATCTGCACGCCGGTGACGCGCTGCAGCGCATCGGCCACGCTGTTGTCGGGCAGTTTGCCGATGTCCTCGGCGACGATGGAGTCGACCACCATGGCCGCCTCCTGCTTGATCGTCTGGGCAGTCTCCAGGCTCTGGCGCAGCGCGGTCACCGTGACCGTGTCCAGATCAACGGCGGTCTGCTGCCCGGCGGGCTGCGGTTCGGCAGTGGCCGCACCCGCGTCCTGGCCCTGCGCGAAAGCGGGCAGGGCAAGTGCGGACACAATGGCCAGGGAAAGCAGGGTGCGGGATGAACTACGGGTCATGTCGGTCTCTCCGGATTCCGGAAAACGAGCGCGGTTGGGTGCTCCGCCCTCGGGCGAGGGCGGAGGGTCAGGTGTCAGAAAGCGGGCACGTTCTTGCGCGGGGTCTTGGCAAGGTTGCGGAACAGCTCCGCCTCGCGGGCCCGGTACGGGGTGCCGTCGGTGTGCAGCAGGTCGTGGAACCACACGGTCGGCGGCTCCATCGTGTAGGGGCGCTGCCAGCTGTCCCACGGGAAGCGGGTCTGGATCGCGCCGTCAACGAAGCCCCAATTGATCATGCCGATGTTCTCGCGGCGGGCGATCGGCAGGATGGTGTCGACGTTGGAGCCGTTGCCGCGTGCCAGCCACTCGGTGCAGATCAGCGGTCGGCCATACTTGCGCAGCTGGGCGATACGCGAAACGAACGCTTCAGGCTGTTCGTAGTTGTGGAAGGT
>JAEXNZ010000379.1 GCA_023439425.1 Pseudomonadota bacterium | reverse complement strand
ATAAAAAAAACTGAAATCCACCCTCAAGTTGGCCCGCAAAGTCCAGATAACCCAATAGCACCCAGGGGGGCAGGCGCTGAAAAGCGCTACGAACCGGAATTGGAACAGGGGCCGGTTCTTGCGCATCCCGGGGAAGCGAAGGGGCCGACAGTCGGGGGACTGTCGGCCCCGTTTTTAAGGCGGACCTTCCCCCAGCTGCACCAAAACAAAAGGCCCCGCCATTGGCGGGGCCTTCTGCTTTGTAGGTGCCGACATCCGACAGGGCCGGAACAGGGGGGATCCAGATGTTCCTGTCGGATATCGACGTAGAACTCGATGTGACGCCCCGTGTCGCTTTTGTCACTTTGTGACCGGGGCGGTCACTGCCTGCGTAGATTGAACTGGCGGGCGGGTGAAAATCAAGCGGCAATCATCGCTCTTGTGTGCGCTGGTTCAACTTATTCATGTTCCGCCAGGGCGAACCGCTGGGGCGCGACTGCGCCGGACGCGGCGGCGGGGCCGGGCGCGACTGCGGAGCCGGTGCCGGACGCTGCTGCGGCGGGCGGCCGACCGAGTCCATGTTCCGCCACGGCGAACCCCCGTTGTAGCCCGGGCGCGGACGATCCGGCGGACGCGGCGGCGGCGGACCGTTGCCATGGTCCGGACGCGGCGGCGGGCGGTGATTGTGTGGCGGACGGTAGTTCGGGTACGGGCGATAGATCGGGCGGTTGTAATAACCGCCACCGTAGTAGTTGTAGCCACCACCGTAGTAGCCGCTGCCGTAGCCATAGGGATAGCCGTACGGGTAGCGGTATTCCACCGACGGTGCACCGTGGTAGTAACCGCTGCCACCGCCGCCACCCCCACCGACATAGTCGTAGGTGGCGCAGCCGGACAGGGCCAACAACAGGCCACCGGCGAACATCAGGCGCATTTTCATGATCGGGTCCCCCCAAGGGTTCTGGGTCCAGCTTCGGGCCGGGGCATTGAATACGCCCTTAACTCAGCCCGCTCTGGATGAATGCAGGCCATCGTCGCACGTCGCGCGCAGGCGGTGCGCAGCGAGGCGTTACGTTAATCTTGCGTCATGAACGATTCACTCCTGCCCCGCGTGGATGATCTGCTCGCCGCCGCTGCGCGGATTGCCCCGCATGCCCATGTGACACCGGTGCTGCAGTCGCCGGCGCTGGACCAGATGACCGGCGCACGGCTGGCGTTCAAGGCCGAGCACCTGCAACGGGGTGGGGCGTTCAAGTTCCGTGGGGCCTGCAATGCGGTCTGGGCGCTGTCCGAAGACGTGGCTGCGCGCGGGGTGGTCACCCATTCTTCCGGCAACCACGGGGCCGCGCTGGCGCTGGCCGCGCGCACCCGTGGCATCGCCTGCCACGTGGTCGTGCCCGAAGGCGCGGTGGCGACCAAGCTGGCCAACATCGAGCGGCACGGGGCGACGCTGTGGCGCTGCGCTCCGACCATCGCCGCACGTGAGGCGATGTGTGCCCAGGTACAGGCCGACACCGGAGCCACCTTGGTGCACCCGTATGCCGATGCACAGGTGATGGCCGGGCAGGGCACGGCCGCGCTGGAGCTGATGCACAGCCATGGGCCGTTCGACCTGCTTGTGGTGCCGGTCGGCGGCGGAGGCTTGGCGGCGGGCACGCAGTTGGCGATCGAGGCGGCGGCCCCGCAGGTGCGGTTGGTCCTGGCCGAGCCGGCCGGGGCGGCCGACACCGCGCGTTCGCTGGCAGCGGGTTCCCTGCAGCTGGACTTCACCCCGGACACGATCTGCGACGGCTTGCGCGGCACCCTCGGTGCACCGAATTTCGCCCTGCTGCACGGTCGGGCCGAGGTCATCACTGTTGACGATGCCGCTACCGTGCAGGCCATGCGGCTGCTATGGCAGGTGCTCAAGCAGGTGGTGGAACCGTCCTCGGCGATCGCCCTGGCGGCCATCCTGGCCGAACCGGCGCGTTTTGCCGGCCAGCGGGTAGGCGTGGTGCTGTCCGGCGGCAATGTGGATCTGGACGCGCTGCCGTGGGGGCGTGCATGAGCCGGCGGGCCCGGGTTGGCCTGTGGGGCTGGTTGTGGCGGCTGCTGGTGGCGCTGCTGGCGTGGTTGCTGTGCGTGACCGCGTGGATCGTGTGGGTCGGTGAGCGTGACCAGGCGGCGAAGGCCGACGCCATCATCGTGCTCGGGGCGGCGGCATATGACGCCAAGCCTTCGCCCGTATTCGAAGAACGCATCCGTCATGGGCTGGATCTGTACCGCCAGGGCTACGCGCCGCTGCTGATCTTCACCGGCGGCTACGGCGGTACCGCCGCCCGTTTCTCCGAGTCGCAGGTGGCGCGCCGCTATGCGATCAAGCAGGGTGTGCCGGATGAGGCGATCCTGATCGAGACCGCGTCGCGCACCACGCGGCAGAATCTGATCGAGGCGCAGCGGCTGATGGAACAGCGCAGCCTGCACCGCGTCATTATCGTCAGCGACCCGCTGCACATGGCCCGCGCGCTGCGCCTGGCGCATGAGCTTGGGATCGATGCGCTGGCGTCGTCAACGCCGAGCACGCGCTTCCGCAGCTTCCACACCAGCTGGAAGTTCCTGGTGCAGGAAATCTACTTCTTCCACCGTGATCTGGTGACTACCGGAGCCTGATCGGCACCGTGTGGACACGCATGGCGTGTCCCCTCAGGTCCTACGCCGGATCGGAATCGCCGATACCGGCACGCTGGCCACGTCATGCCCACGCTCGCGGATCGGTGCACCATGCTCCGGTGCCCACGCATGTGCGTAGATCACCTCCCAGCTGCTCGGCAGCTTTCCATCTTCGCGCCGAAGCGGTTCATAGGCCGCGCGCGCGGCGGCGAAGCGCCCCCGCCCGGTGAGCGTATGGCGTCGATCCTGGCGCGCATTGGTCGCCCCGATCGCACGCAGCTCGCGCATCAACGCATCCATGTCCGCATAGGTCAGCGTGAATAGATCACGGTCCAGTACCGGGTCGCGGAAACCGGACATCATCAATGCATCGCCGAACTGTGCAATCGGTGCAAAGCGACTGACATGCGGCGTACTGTCTGCGGCCGCAAAGGCATCGCGCAGCTCGATCAGCGTTTCCGGGCCGAAGGTCGAGCACACCAGCAGCCCACCCGGCTTGAGCACGCGGCGGAAGCCGGCAAACACCGCCGGCAGATCCTCCACCCACTGCAGGCACAGGTTGCTGAAAATCACATCCACGCTCTGGTCAGCCAGCGGCAGTGCCTGTGCATCACCGCACACGCGCGAGAACGGCTTCCACCAGCCCGCCTGCTTCTTCGCCTCGGCCAGCATCGGCGCAGCCAGGTCCAGCGCGATCACCTGCGCCTTTGGCCAGCGCTTCTTCATCGCCGCGCTGGCGTGGCCGGTGCCACTGCCCACGTCCAGGACCACCTGTGGCTGCCGGTTCTCCAGATAGTCCAGCGATTCCAGC
>JAEXNZ010000403.1 GCA_023439425.1 Pseudomonadota bacterium | reverse complement strand
GGCATCAATCTGCTGCAGGGTGTTCATCTCACGCAACTTCAGCAGCACCTGCGGAAACTGCTGGCGATAGGCAAAGATCGCGCGCGGAATCTGCGTGGACAGTGGCGTCGCACGCGTAAGCCCAATCCGCAGTTCACCGGTTTCACCGCGCTGCGCACGCTGGGTGAGCTCAATCGCCTGGTCCACGCGCGCCAATGCCTCGGTCGCCTGCGCCTGCAGCACGCGCCCGGCTTCGGTCAGTTCCACGCGGCGGTTGCTGCGCACGAACAGGCGCGCGCCCAGCAGTGTTTCCAGCTGCCGGATCTGTTGGCTCAGCGGTGGCTGGGACATGCCCAGCCGTTCGGCGGCGCGGCCGAAGTGCAGGGTGTCGGCCACGGCCAGGAAGTAGCGCAGGTGGCGCAGTTCAATCGACATGAGCGCCTTCAGCGTTCCGAGTGTCCGCTTTCATCATAGCTGCGTGGACTGAACAGGTCCGGCTGGATCAGCTCGATGAAGGCGCGCGCCTGTGGCGACAGGAAGCGGCCGCGGCGCACGATCACCCCGTAGCTGCGCTCGGGGAACCAGGCGCTCATCGAGCGCGTCACCAGCCGGTCGCGGTCGGCCTCGTTCAAACACAGCGCCGGCACGATGGAAATGCCCATGCCCATCCCCACGTATTGCTTGATCACCTCCCCGCCGCCCACCTCCAGCGCCACCGTGTAGGGCATGCGCTGGCGCTGGAACACCTGGTCGACCAGCCGGTAGGTGATCTGACGCTTGGGCGGGAGCACCAGCGGGTAGGCCGAGATCGCCTCCAGGGTCAGTTCCGGCAGCTTGGCCAGCGGATGGTCGGGCGGGGCAATCAGTACCTGCTCGAAGCGGTAGGCCGGGGCGTAGGTCAGGTCGGCCGGCACTTCGGTCATCGACCCCACTGCCAGGTCGGCCGCGTCGCTGCGCAGCAGGTCGGTGCCGTCGGCGCTGATCGCGTTGTGCAGGGTCAGGCGCACGTCCGGGTGGCGCTGGCGGAAGCGCTCCACGATGCGCGGCAGCAGGTACAGGATGGTCGAGCTGTTGGCGGCGATGTTGAGTTCGCCGGCATCCAGCCCCTTCACCTTGTCGCGGAAGCTGGCCTCCAGCCCGTCCAGGCTCTCCACCAGCGGCTGCGCCATCTCGAACAGCAGCTGGCCCTCGCGGCTGGGTACCAGGCGGCGGCCGCTGCGCTCGAACAGCACCACGCCCAGCTCGCGTTCCAGCGCCTGCAACTGCTGGCTCACCGCCGGCTGGCTGACGAACCGCGCCTCAGCCGCCCGTGAGACTGAGCCCAGCCGCACCACCTGGCAGAACGCCCGCAGCGGTTTGAGCCGATCAGATTTGTAGGAAAAACGGGGACTTGCGGAGCGCGATGTAGGCATGGCGTCACAACTATAAGTTGAACTTATCCAACGCATTGCAATAACTGTTTTGTCAAATACCACACTCCGGCGCACGGTGGAGTCCACCCCGCATCGCAGGAGTTGGACATGTCCGCTGTCGCCGCCTTCGCCACGCCCCAGCCCACCCCGGCCGATGCACCGGCCACGCCGGGCATCGCCCTGACCACCCAGCTGGCCGGTCAGTCGGCCCTGCTGCCGGCCGGGGTACTGGCGCTGCTGGTGTCGCTGCATCGCGCGGTGGAACCGGAACGCCAGCGCCGCCTGCAGGCGCGCCGCGAGCGCCAGGCCCGCTTCGACGCCGGAGAGCTGCCGGACTTCCGCGCCGACACCGCCGCCATCCGTGCCGACGACTGGAAGGTCGCGCCGATCCCGGACGCGCTGCAGGACCGCCGCGTGGAGATCACCGGGCCGACCGACCCGAAGATGGTGATCAACGCGCTGAACTCGGGGGCCAAGGTGTTCATGGCCGACTTCGAGGACTCCACTGCCCCGGCCTGGCGCAACGTGCTGGCCGGCCAGCAGGCCCTGATCGGCGCGGTGCGCGGCGACCTGACCTTCACCGGCCCCAGCGTGGACGGCAAGCCGGGCAAGCACTACGCGCTGCGCCCGCTGCAGGAGCTGGCCGTGCTGATCGTGCGCCCGCGCGGCTGGCACCTGGACGAGAAGCACGTGCGCATCGACGGCCAGCCGCTGGCCGGCGGCTTGTTCGACGCGGCGGTGTTCGCGTTCCACAACGCGCGCACCCTGATGTGTCGCCAGCGTGGTCCGTACTTCTACCTGCCCAAGCTGCAGTCGATGGAGGAGGCTGCGCTGTGGGAGACCGCGCTGTCGCACATCGAAGGCATGCTCGGCCTGCCGCACGGGCAGATCAAGGTGACGGTGCTGATCGAAACGCTGCCGGCGGTGTTCGAGATGGATGAGATCCTGCATGCGCTGCGGGATCGCATCGTCGGTCTGAACTGCGGGCGCTGGGATTACATCTTCTCGTACATCAAGACCTTCCGCGCACACCCGGACAAGGTGCTGCCCGAGCGGGGCCAGGTGACCATGACCCAGCCGTTCCTGAAGGCGTATTCGGAGCTGCTGATCCAGACCTGCCATCGCCGTGGTGCGCACGCGATGGGCGGCATGGCCGCGCAGATTCCGATCAACCACGACGCCGCCGCCAACGAGCAGGCGATGGCGCGGGTGCGGGCGGACAAGCTGCGTGAAGTGACCGCCGGCCACGACGGCACCTGGGTGGCGCACCCGGCGCTGATTCCGGTGGCGCAGGCGATCTTCGACGAACACATGCCCGGGCCGAACCAGCATGACGTGCTGCGCCGGGACGTGAAGGTGGATCGCGATGCGTTGATTGCCACGCCGGCGGGCACGATCACCCGCAGCGGCTTCGAAGGCAACGTGGAAGTCTGCGTCCGTTACCTGGCCGCGTGGCTGGACGGCAATGGCTGCGTGCCGATCCACCACCTGATGGAAGACGCTGCCACCGCCGAGATCAGCCGCAGCCAGCTGTGGCAGTGGCTGCACGTGCCGGGCCAGCACCTGGATGACGGCACCGCGATTGATCTGGCACTGCTGGACGCAACGTTGGCGGGCCTGCCGGCGCGCCTGGGTGATCGCAGTGCGCTGCCCGGTGGCGCGCGGATTGAAGAGGCGATTGCGCTGCTGGGCGAGCTGAGCCGCCGCGACGAGCTGACCGATTTTCTGACCCTGCCGGCTTACGACCGGCTGGATTGATTCGTTACCCCATCCCCATCGTTCATCTGGAGAACCGACATGAGCAAGCTGCCGACCGCCGAACAGATCCAGCACGAATGGAACACCGACCCGCGCTGGGCTGGCATCACCCGCAACTATACCGCGGCCGACGTGGTGCGCCTGCGCGGCACGGTGCACGTGGAGCACTCGCTGGCCCGTCTGGGTGCGGAAAAGCTGTGGAAGTACCTGCATGAGAAGGACTTCGTCAACGCGCTGGGCGCGCTGACCGGCAACCAGGCCATGCAGCAGGTGAAGGCCGGCCTCAATGCGATCTACCTGTCGGGCTGGCAGGTCGCGGCCGACGCCAACCTGGCCGGGCAGATGTATCCGGACCAGTCGCTGTACCCGGCCGATTCGGTGCCGGCGGTAGTCAAGCGCATCAACAACACGCTGCTGCGTGCCGACCAGCTGCACCACGCCGAAGGCAAGGACGAGATCGACTTCCTGAAGCCGATCGTGGCCGACGCGGAAGCGGGCTTCGGTGGCGTGCTGAATGCCTTCGCGCTGATGAAGGCGATGATCGAAGCCGGCGCAGCGGGCGTGCAGTTCGAAGCCCAGCTGGCCTCGGTGAAGAAGTGCGGCCACATGGGCGGCAAGGTGCTGGTGCCGACCCGCGAGGCGATTGAAAAGTTGAACGCCGCGCGTCTGGCGGCGGATGTGCTGGGCGTGCCGACGCTGCTGGTGGCCCGTACGGATGCCGAGGCGGCCGACCTGCTGACCAGTGACATCGACAGCAACGACCAGCCGTTTGCCACCGGCGAGCGCACCCCGGAAGGCTTCTACCGCACCCGCAACGGCCTGGACCAGGCGATCAGCCGCGGCCTGGCGTACGCGCCGTATGCCGACCTGATCTGGTGTGAAACCGGCAAGCCGGACCTGGAGTTCGCGCGCAAGTTCGCCGAGGCGATCCATGCCAAGTTCCCGGGCAAGCTGCTGGCCTATAACTGTTCGCCGAGCTTCAACTGGAAGAAGAACCTGGACGACGCGACGATTGCGAAGTTCCAGAAGGAGATCGCCAGCTACGGCTACAAGTTCCAGTTCATCACCCTGGCCGGTTTCCACGCCCTGAACTACTCGATGTTCAACCTGGCGCACGGCTATGCCCGCCGCCAGATGAGTGCCTTCGTGGAACTACAGGAGGCCGAATTCGCCGCCGCCGACCGCGGCTTCACCGCCGTGAAGCACCAGC
>JAEXNZ010000224.1 GCA_023439425.1 Pseudomonadota bacterium | reverse complement strand
AACACGCCCACCGCGCCCAGGGTGACCACCACGGTGCTGTTGCCGACCAGCTTGCGGCACAGGGCGTGCAGGCTGGCACCGTCGAGGGCGGCCACGTTGTCGGCGTCGATGCGCTCGCCCACGTGGCGGCCGAGCAGGGCGGCGAACTCGGTTTCGTTGGGGGTCAGTACGTCGGCCAGCTTGAGCAGGCCGATGCTGGACGGGGCGTCGGCCGGGGCCGCGTTTAGCACGGTGGTGGCACCGCCTTCGCGGGCGATGGCCAGGGCCGCTTCAATGGTTTCCACCGGCGATTCCAGCTGCGCCAGCACCACCTTGGCACCCGCCAGCAGCGGGCGCTGCTGTTCGATGAACGCCGTGCTGAGCGCGGCGTTGGCACCGGGGCCGATCACGATGGTGTTGCGACCACGCGCGTCCACATAGATGCCGCCGGTGCCGGTGGGTTCCGGGCTGGCTTCGGCGGTCAGCTCGAAGCCGTCCTGGGCAGCCAGGCCACGGGCCATGGCACCGCCGGCGTCGTCGCCGAGGGCGCACAGGAAGGTGGTGGCGGCACCCGCGCGGCGGGCCGCGACAGCCTGGTTGAAGCCCTTGCCGCCGGGGCCGGTGCTGTAGCGGCCGGCAATGGTCGCACCCGGGGCGGGGAGCGACTCGCAACGCCAGACATGATCCACGTTGAAGGAACCGACTACGACGACACTGCTACTCATAAAGATTGTTTCTCTAAAACGGATATCAGCTGAAATGCGTCAGCACGCCGGCAATGGTCGCCGTCATGAAGGTGGCGATGGTGCCGCCCAGCACCGCCCGCAGACCGAACTTGGCCAGGTCATGGCGGCGCTCCGGGGCCAGACCACCAATACCACCAATCTGGATCGCAATGGAGCTGAAATTCGCGAAACCGCACAGGGCGTACGTTGCGATCAGCCGGCCTTCATCCGAAAGGGTCATTCCCGGCACCTGGCCGTTGACGATTTTGGACAGTTCCGAGTACGCGACGAACTCATTCAGCACCACTTTCTGGCCGATCAGCGAGCCCACGGTGGTGGCATCGGCCCACGGCGTACCGATCACCCAGGCAATCGGGGCCAGCAGGTAGCCGAACAGGGTGGCCAGGTCGGTCGGGCGGCCCAGCAGGTCCTGCAGGCCGGTCACCTGGCCGAACCAGGTCAGCGGGGCGTTGAGCAGGGCGATCAGGGCGATGAAGGCCAGCAGCATGGCACCGATGTTCAGGGCCAGCTTCAGGCCGTCGCCAGCACCGGCGGCGGCGGCGTCAATGATGTTGCTGGAGGTCTTCTCCACTTCCATCTTGACCGTGCCGCGGGTCAGCGGGGTGCCGGTTTCCGGCACCAGCAGCTTGGCCACGACCAGGGTGGCCGGGGCGGCCATGATGCTGGCGGCCAGCAGGTGCTTGGCGTAGAACGCCTGCTGCACCGGGTCGCTGCCGCCCAGCATGCCCACGTACGCGGCCAGCACGCCGCCGGCGATGTGGGCCATGCCGCCGATCATCATGGTGATCAGCTCGGACTGGGTCATCTTGGCGATGTACGGGCGCACCGTCAGCGGCGCTTCGGTCTGGCCGATGAACACGCTGGCGCAGACGCTGGTGGTTTCCGCACCAGACACGCGCATGATCTTGGTGATCGCCCAGGCCATCGCGCGCACGATCGCCTGCATGACGTTGAGGTGGTACATCACCCCCATCAGCGCCGAGAAGAAGATGATGGTGGGCAGCACCTGGAAGGCGAAGATGAAACCGTACTGTTCGGTGTTCATCAGGCTGCCGAAGATGAAGCTGGAGCCTTCGTTGACGAAGCTCAGCACCTTCACGAAGCCCTTGCCCAGCCAATCGAACACGTCGCGGCCACCCGGGATCAGCAGCACCACGGCGGCAAAGGCGATCTGCAGGCCGATGCCGGTGGCGACCAGCCGCCAGTCCACCGCACGCTTGTTATTGGAGAACAACCAGGCGATACCAATCAGCACCACCAGACCAACCAGGCCGAAGCCGATCCTGCCCAAACCATCGACCATGAGAAGCCCCCCTGGGGCGCCGCGAAAAACGGGAAGCCTATAGTGGTGGCCGGGACGGGGCAAGAAAAAGCGCCGGGCCAAGGGCGAACGGCCGCGATCGGGCAAGCATCCGTAAGGGTTTGCGCCCGTTTGGAGGCTAAACTGGTTCACATCGTTCAGGTTCGCCGCGCGGCCTGGCTTCCCGTTTTCCGCAGGAGACACACATGCATTACCGCCGCCTGGGCTCGACCGGCCTGAAGCTTTCCGCCCTGTCCTTCGGGGCCTGGGTGACCTTTGGCGACCAGATCGGCCGCGACGAGGCCCGCAACCTGATCGCCACCGCCTGGGACAACGGCATCAACTTCTTCGACAACGCCGAGGGCTATGCGCGCGGCCGCGCCGAACAGGTGATGGGTGACGTGATTGCCGACCTGCGCCTGCCGCGCGACGGCTACTGCGTGTCCAGCAAGGTGTTCTTCGGCTCCGTGGACGACCCGCGGCCCACCCAGCACGGGTTGTCGCGCAAGCATGTCACCGACGCCTGCCACGCCGCGCTCAAGCGCCTGCGGGTGGACTACCTGGACCTGTATTACTGCCACCGCCCCGATGCGGACACCCCAATTGCCGAAACCGTGCTGGCGATGGACACCCTGATCCGCCAGGGCAAGGTGCTGTACTGGGGCACGTCGGAGTGGTCGGCGGCGCAGATCCAGGAGGCGGTGGACTTTGCCCGTTCCCAGCACCTGCACCTGCCGTCGATGGAGCAGCCGCAGTACAACCTGCTGCACCGCAAGCGGGTGGAAGAAGAGTATGCCCCGCTGTACGCCGACCCGGGCATCGGCACCACCATCTTCTCGCCGTTGGCCTCAGGCCTGCTCACCGGCAAGCACAACGCCGGCATGGAACCGGGTTCCCGCCTGGGCCAGCAGGACATGGGCTGGCTGCGCGACCTGGTGCTGGGCGATGCGGCCGAGCAGCGCCTGCAGCAGGTGCGCCGTTACACCGAGCTGGCCGCCGAGCTGGGCTATTCCCCGGCCGAGCTGGCCATCGCCTGGTGCCTGCGCAACCCGAACGTGTCCAGCGTGATCCTCGGGGCCAGCCGGGTGGGGCAGCTGGAGCAGAACCTGCGCGCGCTGGAGGTGCAGCTGGATGAGGCCGCGTGGAAACAGGTGGAGGCGGTGTTTGCCTGATTGGAGGGAACACCCGCCCGAGGCAATGCGGGTGTGGGGGGCGATCCGTTCGGCGCAATGCCGGTGTGGGATCCGATCCGCGGGGTGAAACGCGGGTGTGGGATTCGATCCGTTCGATGCAGCGAGGTGTGGGATTCGTAGAGCCGGGCTTGCCCGGCTGATTTTTGCGCGGACCTTCAGCCGGGCAAGCCCGGCTCTACAACCGCGGCCCCCCTTTTTTCATCCACTTGATAGATCCCGTCTATCGAAAAGCGTGAACTCCATAGGCAAAATCTTCAACGAAGTTGAGAATGGGTGTTGATTGTCAACTGAGAATCATTATCATTTAACTCGTCCCACGCACGAGTCCAGACTAATGACCACTCAAGCCGCTGTACTGCTGCGCCCCGAAACCCTGACCCTGCGCGACCGTCCGGTCCGCGCCGTGCCGGCCGAAGACGTGATCGACAGCGAAGCCCTGCTCAAGGGCCGCCGCGAAATCCTGATCCAGCATGGCGACCGCTTCTATCGCCTGCGCCACACCAGCAACGACAAGCTGATCCTGACCAAATGACGTCGGTGGCGGGGCCGGCATCCCTCCCACCGGTCCCGCGCGCCGCGCACGGCTCTCTCCCCCTCGACGCTTCGCCTGCGCGCCGCGATGTGCGGTCGTGGGTGTCGGTCGAGGGCCCTCCTTCTGTGTCCAGCCGAATTCTGCCAACCATGACCCGTTTCGACACGCCGGCCTGCGGCCGCGGTATCCGTTTGCCGGCCAGCGGCCGGCACTACCTGGCTGCGGCTGTTGCCGTGGCGCTGTTGCCGTTTGCCGCCCACGCCGCGCCTGACGGTGCCGCCGACGCGCGCGAGTTCGACCGCGTGCAGGTCACCGCCACGCGTACCGAGCGCGCGCTCAGCGACGTGGCCGCCACGGTAGATGTGATCGACCGCGAGCAGCTGGACAATCATCTGGTCAACAACATCAAGGACCTGGTGCGCTACGAACCCGGCGTGTCGGTCACCGGCAGCCCGGCGCGCTTCGGCCTGGGCGGCTTCCGCATCCGCGGGCTGGACGGCAACCGCGGGCTGATCCAGACCGACGGCATCGCCATGCCCAAGGCCTTCAGCATCGGCAGCTTCTCCGACGCCAACCGCAACTTCACCGACCTGGAAACGCTCAAGCGCGTGGAAATCGTGCGCGGCCCGGCCAGCGCGCTGTACGGCTCGGATGCACTGGGCGGCGTGGTGGCCTTCGTCACCAAGGACCCGAACGATTACCTGAAGGACGACAAGAACAGCTACGTCGGCCTGAAGTTCGGCTATGACGGCGAATGGAAGGGCCTGCTCGGCAGCGTCACCACCGCGTTCGGCGGCGACCACTGGAGCGGCATGGTGAACTTCAATCACCGCCAGGGCCAGGAAACCGAAAGCATGGGTGACGTGCGCAGCAACGACCGCACCCGCACGGCAGCGAACCCGCAGGACCGCGACGGCCGCAGCGTGTTGAGCAAGCTGGTGTATGCACCCAACGAAGACCAGCGTTTCAAGCTGACCGTGGAAGGCAACGAAGACAGCGTCGACACCGACGTGCTGTCCTCGGTGGATCGCACCACCACCACCGGCATGCAGGCGCGCGACCACCAGACCCGCGCGCGGGTGTCGTTCGCACACGAGATGGACAACGTGGGGGCAGGCTTTGCCGACACCCTCTCGTGGCAGCTGTACCGCCAGGACAGCGAGACCACCCAGCGCACCGACGAAACCCGTTCCAACCGCACCTCGCGCCACCGCGAATTCAACTTCGACCAGCGCGTGTACGGCCTGCAGGCAGTGTTCCACAAGGGCCTGGAAACCGGCAGCGTCAGTCATGAACTGACCTACGGGCTGGAAGGCACCTGGACCGAAACGCGCCAGAAGCGCGACGGCTATCAGATCCTGGCCAATGGCCAGACCAGCACCACCATCCTGCCGGATGCATTCCCGGTGCGTGACTTCCCGATCAGCAAGACCACAGAGCTGGGTCTGTATGTGCAGGACGAAATGCGCTTCGCCGACGGCCGCCTGTCGCTGGTGCCGGGCGTGCGCGTGGATCACTACGAACTGCGCCCGGACGTGGATGCGATCTTCGCCGCGGACAACCCCGGCATGGCGGTGTCCGACCTGACCAAGACCAGCGTGTCGCCGAAACTGGGCATGGTGTGGCGCTTCGCCACCGACTGGTCGCTGTTCGCCGGCTACTCGCACGGCTTCCGCTCGCCGCCGTACAACGACGTCAACCTGGGCTTCACCAACGTGATGTTCGGGTACACCGCCATCCCGAACCCGGATCTGAAGCCGGAAACCAGTGATGGTTTCGAGCTCGGCGTGCGTTACCTCACTCCGGCGGCCTACGTCAGCGTCAGCGGCTACTACAACGACTACAAGGACTTCATCGAGTCGCAGCGCCAGGTCGGCATCAACGACCAGGGCCTGATCGTGTTCCAGTCGCAGAACGTGGCCGACGCGGAGATCTACGGTGCCGAAGTGAAGGCCGGCGTGGACTTCGGTGAGCTCAGCGCTGCCCTGGCAGGCTGGTCGTTGAACGGTGCGGTGGCGTGGTCGCGCGGCCAGAACAAGACCGAAGACGTACCGCTGGCGTCCATCGACCCGCTGCGCGGCACGCTGGGTCTGGCCTACGACCGCGACAACTGGGGTGTGGAGCTGGCCGGCACCTTCGCCCGCCGCAAGGACCGCCTGCCCAGCGACACCACCTTTGCCCCGGCCGGTTACGGCGTGGTTGACCTGATGGCGCACTGGGAGTTCGCGCCCGGCGCGAAGTTCAACGTCGGTGTGTTCAACCTGGGCGACCGCAAGTACATCGATTACTCGGCGATCACCACCGCGCTGGCAACGAACAGCACGGTGATCGACCGCTACACCAATCCCGGCCGGAATGTTTCGGCCAGTCTCTCCGTCAGCTGGTAGCCGCCATGAGCCGAGCCCTGTCCGCCCTGCGTTCTTCCGATCGGTACCTGCGCCCCGCCCAGCTGCCTTCTCCGGCGCAGCTGGCGGCCTTGGGCACCGTCCTTTGCCTGTATCGCCCCGAAAGCAGCGAGCTGGGCGGCTGGCAGCATGCGGTTTCTGCCCACGCCTGCCAGGGCGTGGACAGCGAAGGCATCCGCGAAAGCCTGTGCTTCGCCGATGCACGCGGTCGCTGCTGCTGGCGGCTGTACCTGCTGCCTGACAGTGACTTCCTGGCCTGGGACCGGCTGGTGTCGGCGTACCCGGCGCGTCCGGAGACGGCGTTCGAGGGCGGAGTCGCCGAGCGCCTGTGGCGGCGGCTGGCAACCAAGCTCGGCAACGAGACGTGGCGGATGTGTGCGCTGCGGCTGCAGGTAGGCGAGGGCAATCGTCTGGCGGCCAGCCTGGCGTCGTTGTCGTCGCTGGGTGCGGCAACCGCACGCCGTATTGCCGATGTGGAAGGAGCCGAAGGCGAGCTATGGACGGACACGGCCGGTTTTTCCGCAGCGGCCACGCCGCTGCTTCATCTCTCTTCGCTTCGCC
>JAEXNZ010000142.1 GCA_023439425.1 Pseudomonadota bacterium | reverse complement strand
GGCCACCACCCACTCCGATCTGGAATGGCTGCGCCAGCAGGTCATCGTCAATGCTCTGGTACCGGAATCCTGGAACAAGCTTGAGCCCTATCCCTACAAGGGCCTGTTGATCTCTGCCCTGTACCTCCACGAGGCCCGGCGGCTGTGCCGCAACGGCGATACCGACCGCGTTTGGCACATCATCACCCTCGCCTACTACAACCTCGGCTTGAACACGGTGAAGTCCGCTTCGCAGGCGATGGCGTTCTATGCCGCCAAAGCAAGATCAGAAGACACCGAGTTCAAGCGCCGCATTGTTCTGGAGGCACTCGACAAGCTGAGGAACAACACAAAGATCAAAAGCGGCGCCGAGGCCAAACGGGCGGTAATTGGTTTCATACAGGACTACAAGGACAAGAATGGCAAGCACGTGCTCCTGGACAAGCTGAGAGAGCTCGACGGTGGGAGTACGGAGGAGCGCCTGACGGAACGAGCCAAGTCAAACGCGGATGATCGCGCCACGGCCCGGCTGGAGGCCACGCTCAACTCCTGGGCCAGTCCCAAGGGTCCTTACCCGGAGATGGCTGAAGCATTCGCCGCGTTCGACGCAAAGAAGGCCCCCCTCACCACCGCCGTGCCCGAACCCAGCGCGGCGCGAACCACCTGCGAAGTGTTCGAGTTCGAAACCGCCGAGTACCACACGCGCCTAATTAACCTACTGGCCAATGGCGACACGCTAAGCGTGCGCCTGGGTCACGAACAGGCCCCGTAGTAACTCGAGAGACGGTACCGTCACCGCCGGGCAACAGTCGATACAGAAATTAACCTCAATTGTCAAACGGTCAGCCCCTGACCGAAAGCGACCCTGATGCGATTCTCGCATCCTGTTTGGACTCGGACGCACTACTGCGGACGAGCAACCCAACAGGAATAGAATGCAATGCTCGCATCCAAGACCCTCGCCGTAACCGCACCAGGCCGCCGCAAGCTCGCGACAGCTCTCGCCTCAGAAATCGGCGGCACCCAGACCTCCCGCGATCTGGATCTGCTCCGGGAGCTGATGGAAAGCAACGTCCTGGACCGCCTCAAGAACATCTTCGAGACGGTCCGCGCCGACGCCCCCGCCGATGAACGTGCCATTCGCCTGCCAGAAGTGCTGCGGATCCTGTCGATCAGCAAATCCGCCTGGTATGACCGCCTGAACCCGCAGTCCCCGGCTTACGACCGGTTGGCACCGCAACCGTTCAAGTTGGGCAAGTCCGAGCGTTCGCCCTCGGTCTGGTGGCATTCGGAAATCATCGCCTATCTCGAAATCTGCGCCGCTGCGTCGCGTACCCGTTAACTGAGGAGCCCACCCATGAAGATCAAGAACGATACCGCCACCGATACCAAGGCCAAGGCCGAGCGCCTGGCCAAGCTGCAGCGCAAGATCGATCAAGCGCTGTCCAAGAAGACGCCCGGCGTGGAGACCACTTTCTCCGAAGCGTACGAGCTCATCGAAATGGCAATGAAGCAGGGACTTTCGCAGAAGGATGTCATCGCGCTGGTGAACGATACCTACGACCTGAAGCTGCACGCAGCCAGTTTCCGCAAGCTGCTGAAGGATGAGCGCAGCGCCCTTGGCGCTGACGGCAAATCGGCCTTGTGCCCGACCTGCCGTCACCCGCTTGCATTGCAGCCGCAAGCCGGACCGGAAGCGACTGCCAACGACATCACCGCCAACGAAAAAATGGTCGCGTAATGGTGCGCAAGAACTTGATCGAATACCCGATCGATGCGCTTACGCCGATCTTCCACTATGCCGGCAAGGACACGCATACGGCCACGCAAGCGCCAAACGCGCTGATCGCGCTTGTGCTCCTGTCCTCCGCGGCTGCAGTCTGCCAGCGATTGATCGACGTAGTGCTTCCGGTCGCGAACGGATTGCTGAGCCCAGCGTCGTTGTACCTGATGTTCATCGGTGAGTCCGGGGAGCGACGCAGCGCGGTCAACTCCCTCGTCGCGGCACCGCTTTACGCGCACGACGAAGAGATCACCCGAAAGCAGGATGAGTACACGAACATTCATAGGTCCAAGCTCGAAATCTGGAAGCTGAAGAAGAAGGGGATCCTCAAGCGAATCCGAAAATTCCAGGAGGATGGCCTGGACACGGATCCGCTCGAGCTGGAGCTGATCGAGCACAACGGGCTTGAACCGGCGCACCCCAGGGCACGACAGATCGTGCATCAGGACATGACCGCCACCGCCATCCACGAAGCGCTGGAGGGTGATGGCGAAGCCATCGCCCTGATCACCGATGAGGGGCAGCTGCTACTCGAATCCGCAGCCATGCGCAACCTCGGCCTCTTCAACAAGCTCTGGGATGGCCCCCGGACGCTACCGTTGGCTCGCGCCGGAAACAAGGTCATCACGGTCCATAATTCCAGGACCACGATGCACGTCATGAGCCACTACGAGGTGGTGCAGAAGTACATGCAGAAGAAGGGTGATATTGCCCGCGGATCAGGAACGCTTGCCCGCTTCCTGATCGCAATGCCGCCTTCGAACAAGGGCTATCGTCAGGCTCGTTTTGACTCCTCCACCATGCCGGACCTAGACATGTTCCGCGCACGCCTCGGCGAACTCATCGAGTTGAACGACAAGCTGGCCGAATCGAGAACCAACACCCGCATCGCACTCCAGTTCACGGAACAGGCCGCGTCGCTTTGGCGCCGTACCGCCAATGACATCGAACTCGGGATGCGACCGGGAGGTGACTACGCCGAAGTTAGCGACATCGCTTCCAAGACCATGGAGAATGCCAGCAGGATTGCGGCGATCATGCATTACTTCGAAGGGTATACCGGAGGCATCAGTGAGGATGTCCTGAGGCGCGCCATCGAAATTGCGATGTGGCACCTCTGGGAGTTCCACCGCCTCTTCGTCGATGGAAGTGAACCCGCGGAAGAGGTCGACGCCAGGAAGCTACTGACCTACCTGGAGCGGAAATACTGGAAGTTCGGTACAACCGAGGTTGAAAGCACCACGGTCTCCCATAACTGTGGGCTTCGTCCCAAAGCCCGCATGGATGCTGCGGTGGATGTACTGGTCCGCTGGAACGAGATCGTGATAGTTCCGTGCGAGCGCGACAAGCGCAGGTACAAGATTCGTACGAAGCCGCAGCGATGGCCACTTGGAGCCACGCCGCAAGGAAGTCTCTGAAACACCCGGCCAGCTCACAAGAGCTGGCCGTTTTCATAACTGGCCGTTCAATTGATCCGCTCCTTCCATAGCGAATCGCTCGGGGCTATCTCGCGGCGGGGATGTTCCGCTTCCTTGGCAAAACAAAGTTGCTTTGAAGTCAGTGATCATGTCGTAGACCATTGGGATACGCGCACTGGTCGATGCGCCAGCACCGAGGAAACAGGCGAACTGTTCGAGCCGAAGCACAAAGAGGTCGCGAGCTGGAGACCAGTGATATCGGCAGTACTCACTCCTGTTCCCCCGGTGAGCCGCGCCAGCGCCTAGCTAGACGATAGAAATGACTGCGCAATCGCAGGATACAGCGATCACTCACGTCAGTGATGCTACAAAAATGTTGAGCCTCGTATGGCGCGCACCTCTGCGGACAGCACCATGATGTGGAATAACTTTGATGGCAATCGTTCCACGAGGCGCTTGCTCCTGCAGAGTCGGTCTGTGCGAGTACTTCCTGCGGCGTCAATGTCCTTGGGACTAGCAAAGTACTTCGGATACTGATCCAACATGCCAGAGCATGATCTCTTATTTCTGTTTTCCCCCGTGCAGGCAGCTATATCCTGTAGATGCCACCTAGAAACTGATTTTCATGTATTTCCCTACATAACCAACGGTAACCCTATGTAGATAGGGACAGTCTACGGTAATGAGCATTGCTGATCGATGATCGTCACACGGTAGTGACAGTGGTTGATCCTTCAATTAATTAGGGGGCATGAGGAAGCGCAGTTAACCTTTCCTCCCGTCAGCTATCAAACACCACGCGGCACAACGACCGGCAAGGGCCTCCCTTGCCGATTTTTTTGCCTGCAACAAGGGAGAACATAGATGGCCATCTATCGTGTTGAAGTAAAGAGCGGCAAGAAGGGTACCTGCGTCGAGCACAGCCGCTACGACGCACGCAGCGGGAAGAAGTACGAGGACCGGGAAGACCTGCTGGCCTTCGAATTCGACAACCTGCCGGAGTGGAGTCGGGACAAGCCGCAGGACTTCTGGAGGGCGGCCGATAAGTACGAGCGCAGTAATGCCGCGGCCTACCGGGAATGGATCGTGGTACTTCCGAATGAGCTGGAAGACGAGAAGAACCTGGACCTGAGCCGGAAGATCGCTCAGGCGATTGCCGGTGACCGCCCCTGGCAACTGGCCATGCATCGCCCAGATGGGAAACTGTCGGGCGACCCGAATCCGCACGTCCACGTGATGACCTCGGACCGGGCTCCGGACGGAATCCCGCGACCGGCAGAACAGTACTTCTCCCGCTACAACGCGGCGCACCCGGAGAAGGGTGGCTGCCGAAAGCTCAGCGGCGGTAAGACGCGCCAGCAGATGCGGGAAGACCTGATTACTGTCCGCAAGAAGATCGCCGACCTGGAGAACGAGGCCTTGGCCCAGGCCGGGGTGGAGGCGCGGGTCGATCACCGCAGCTTGCGGGATCAGGGCATCGACCGCGTCCCGGGCCGGCACTTGGGACCGGCGCGCGTCAAACGGATCATGCGAGGTGACCAGCAGGACGGCGTCGCGCCTACGACAGACGAAAAGTCGACCCGGCAATAAGTCGCGACCTCCTTCCGCCGCCAATCCGCGGCAGCGCTCGACTTGGCGGTCCAACTTCTATTTTTGATCGCGTGCTCCATGAAATCGATGCGTTTTAGCGTCAGAAACGCATAATCGCATCGATTTCATACTTGTTGTTGAATTTTGTGGTGCATCCGCGCGCCCTTGCCGAGG
>JAEXNZ010000126.1 GCA_023439425.1 Pseudomonadota bacterium | reverse complement strand
GGCTGTTCGCACGAATCCAACAGCAGCCGGGCAAGCCCGGCTCTACGTAGCGTGCGCAGTACGGGGTACGGAGGCTCTAGGCGAGCGCGGGCGCGGGAGAGAGGCAGTCGCGGACCGGGGCGAAGCTGCGGCGGTGGGCGGGGCAGGGGCCGTGCTGGCGCAGGGCGGCCAGGTGGGCGGGGGTGCCGTAGCCTTTGTGCTGGTCGAAACCGTAGTGCGGGTGCTGCTCGTGCAGTTGCTGCATGTAGCGGTCGCGGCTGACCTTGGCCAGGATCGAGGCGGCCATGACCGCGCGGTCGAGGGCGTCGCCGCCGACCAGCGCTTCGGCCGGGCAGGGCAGGCCCTTGGGGATCTTGTTGCCGTCAATGCGGGCGAACTGGGCCACGTGCGCCACGCCTTCCACTGCGCGGCGCATGCCCGCCATCGTGGCCTGGAAGATGTTCAGCGTATCGATCTCATCCACGTCCACCAGCACGATATGGAAGGCCAAAGCGCGCTGCTGGATCTTGTCGAACAGCGCGTCGCGGCGCAGCGCGGTCAGCTGCTTCGAATCATCGAGCCCGTTCAGGCGTGGGCGATCCGGGCAGAACACCACGGCCGCCACCGCCACCGGGCCCGCAAGCGGACCTCGGCCGGCTTCGTCCACCCCCGCGATGTAACGCGGGGCGACGGTCGCCAATGCCGCGCTGTCGAACAGCGCCAACGATGCTTCGGCTGCGTGCCGACGGCTCATGCCGCAGCGCCACCCTGCGCCGGGCGGTTCAGCAGCTCAGCCACCGCATCGGCCGCGCGTGCCGATGCGTCCTGGCGCAACTGGTGATGCAGTTTCTGGTAGGTCGGCTGGATGTCCAGACCGCGTTGCGGGTGGTCGAACCACTGCAGGATCGCCGCTGCCAGCTGGTCCGGAACGCAGTCGTGCTGGATCAGTTCCGGCGCAAGATCCTTGCCGGCCAGAATGTTCGGCAGCGCGAAGCGGTCCACCTTGATCAGGCCCAGCGCCTTCACGATCCGGTACGTCAGCTCCGCCACGCGATAGCCCACTACCATCGGACGCTTCACCAGCATCGCCTCGAGCGTCGCGGTGCCGGAGGCCAGCACCACCACGTCTGCGGCGATCATCGCGGTGCGCGCCTCACCATCCAGCACGTGCGAGTACGCCACCGGCAACGCCGAGCGCGACAGCTGTTCGGTGATCAGACGTCGGCAGGCCGGGTTGGCCGCCGGCACCACCACGTGCAGGCCGGGGATGCGTTCGGAAACCTGCCAGGCCGCCTCGAAGAACGCCTGACCCAGTTTGCTGATCTCGCCGAGCCGGCTGCCTGGCAGCACCGCCAGCACCTTGGCATTGGAGGGCAGGCCCAACGCCACACGCGCGGCCTCGCGGTCGCTGTGCAGCGGGATGTCGTCGGCCATCGGGTGGCCGACAAAGCGTGCATCGATGCCATGCTTGGCATAGATCGGCGGTTCCATCGGGAACAGGCACAGCACCATGTCCGCGCTGGCCCCGATCTTCTCGGCGCGTTTCTCGCGCCACGCCCACACCGACGGGCTCACGTAGTGCACGGTGCGAATGCCGCGTTCCTTCAACCAGCGCTCCACGCCCAGGTTGAAGTCCGGTGCGTCAATGCCGATGAACACATCTGGCTGCCAGTCCAGCACACGGGTGCGGAACTCCTTGCGCAGCTTCAGCAGCCGCGGCAGGTGGCGCAGCACTTCGGTCAGGCCCATCACTGCCAGTTCGCTGGCATCGAACCAGGTCAGGCAGCCGGCATTGCGCATGGCGTCGCCGCCGATGCCGGCAAACTCGGCATCGGGGAAGCGCTGTGCCAGTTCGCGGATCAGCCCGGCACCGAGCAGGTCACCGGAGGCTTCACCGGCGACCAGCGCGATCCGCAGGGGCCGGCCGGTACCGGTCATCGCAGCAACGGCCGTTCGGCCTGCTCGATGAAGTCCAGCAGGTCCTTGACGTCGCTGCTGGTCTTGGCCTGTTCGGCCAGCTGCACTTTCGCGTCAGCCAGCGGCAGGCCGGCCACGTACAGGGTGCGGTAGGCGCGCTTGATGCTGGCAATGCGCTCGGCATCGAAGCCGCGGCGCTTGAGACCCTCGCTGTTGATGCCGCGCGGACGGCCCAGCGAATCGCTGCCGACCATGGTGAACGGCGGCACATCGCCGTTGGTCAGCGCACCCATGCCCAGGAAGGCGTGCGCGCCGATCCTGCAGAACTGGTGAGCGCCAGCGAAGCCGCTGATGATCACGTAGTCGCCTACGGTGACATGGCCGGCCAAGGTGGTGTTGTTGGAGAATACGCAGTTGTTGCCGACATGGCAGTCGTGCGCCACATGCGTGTAGGCCAGCATCCAGTTGCCGTTGCCGATGGTGGTGATGCCGCCACCGCCGCCGGTACCGCGGTTGAGGGTGACGAACTCGCGGAACACGTTGTCGTCGCCGATCACCAGTTCGGTGCGCTCGCCGGCGTACTTCTTGTCCTGCGGCTCGCCGCCGACGGCCACATGGCCGATGAAACGGTTGTTGCGGCCGATCCGGGTCGGGCCGTGGATCGAGCAGTGCGGTCCGATCTCGGTGCCTTCGCCAATGACGACGTCGGCACCGATCAGGCAGAACGCACCGACGCGCACATCCGCAGCCAAGCTCGCCGACGGGTCGATAACCGCGGTGGGGTGGATGAGAGGAGCGTTGTCGGTCATTGCAGGTCTCCTGCCTGGATCATTCGCGGGTGCCGGCGCACAGCACTTCGGCGCAGGCGACGACTTCGCCGTCGACCTTGGCCACGCAGTCGTACACCGCCATGTTGCGGATCACGCGCTTGATTTCCACGTGCATTTCCAGCACATCGCCCGGCACCACCTGGCGGCTGAAGCGCGCCTTGTCCACCTTGACCATGTAGAACAGCTTGGACTGTGCATCGCGGCCCAAGGTGAGCTGG
>JAEXNZ010000066.1 GCA_023439425.1 Pseudomonadota bacterium | reverse complement strand
GGCCCGGTGACGGCGACACAGTCGGCCGTGGTGCGGCGTCACCTTGAGGAAGAAGCCAAGGCCAGGAAGGACGCGCACGACCCAACCACCGCAGAATCCGCCGACGCCCCGTAGGGACGCGCCATGCGCGTCCGCCGGCGGACCGCGTAAACTCAACGGTCCACCCCTGCATGGACCGTTGATCTCGCATGTTCATGGACCGAACCCCGCGCCTTCTGCTGACCGTCTCCCTGATGACGACCGCCGCGCCGGCGGTCGCTTCTGATTTCCGGGGTTTCTTCACTGTCTTCATGGGTGCCCCGCTGCTGGCGGGGATCTCGCTCGCCGTCGGATCGATACTGCTACGGCGCTACACCGCGCGGCGTGCAGGAGCCATCCGCCTTCTGCCTGTTCTGACGTTGATCGCCGCACTGCCGCCGCTGGCATGGTTGGGTGTCTTCGCCCAGGATCATCTGTACATTCTGATACCGACGCTGGGTGCGCTATGGCTCTTGAGCGCATGGCATTTCTGGCACCATCCGAATGGCCGCGCCGCCGTATACACCGCGCGTGTTCTGCTGGTCGTGACCGGCCTGGTGGGCGCACTCATGGTGTTCGACATGTACAACGCTACGGATGACCTGGACGACCTGATGCGCTCACTGTGGGTACTTTTTTGCCTGGCAAGTCTGGTCGCACTTGCACTGTATGTGTGCATCCAGGTGAGCCGGCGACCCGCTGAAGCATAGGCTGGGGCTTGGTAGGGTCGCACGACAGTCGACCGCCGATAGCGGGGCATCGCCCGATGGGGCATGACCTCAATCGCAGGCGTTTGCCCGGTGGGGTCCATGCGTTAAAGCACCGATCAATGTCATCGGCAGGCGTCTTGCGACCGCCTCTACCAATGCCTCACACACGAATGCGGTGTGTAGGGTTCACGCCTCCCCCAACATCGCCTGGATGCGTGCCACCACGCGCTCCCGCATATCAGCATCCAGCTTACCGCCGTACATCGCCTCATAGATCCACAACCCATCGGCCGCCAGCCGCGCCACAAACGCATCCAGCGCTTCCGGGTTTTTATCCCCCACCTCCGGCACCCCCGGTGCCCATCGCGCCATCGCATCTGACCACGGCGCGCGATCGGCATCGGGCGGCACCGATTCCAACATGAACATCAGCTCGGCCCGAGTCGCACTCATCGCGGAAACCCGGATGAAGGCCTGGTGTCGCTCATGCTGGGTGGTCTGGTCCGCCGGCTTACCCGCCAGCGCCTCCATCTGCGCTTCCCAGGTCTGCACCAGATGCGCATCAATGCCCTGCAACAACGCCTCGCGCGAGGGGAAGTGATACAGCAGCCCGCCGCGGGTCAGACCGGATTCGGCTGATACCGATTCAAAGGTGACAGCACGCACGCCGTCGCGGTTGATCACACGAACGGCGGCTTCAAGAATACGGGTGCGGTTGCTGGTTCTCATGCGCTCAATGTACGGGATTCATGCCGGCGACGGGACGACCGGCGGGGCCGCGCAGCAGCCGGGTGGTGAGCACCGCTCCCATGACCAGCACGGCCACGATCACCCACAGCCCCCACGTGTAACTGGTGTCATACGCGTTCCGCGCTGCATCCAGCCACGTACCCTCGCCCGCGGTTTGCGCCACGTGCAACGCCGCCCCCAGGCCTTCGCGTGCTGCGGCGGGAATGGAACCATCTATCGGAAGGCTCAGGCTGTAAAGTGCCGCGCTCAGACTGCCAAGCACCGCCACCGCGAACAGGCCGCCAAACTCGTACGCCACCTCCTCCACCGATGACGCCATACCTACGCGGTGCGGCGGCACATTGCTGATGATCGCAGTGGATGCCACGGAAATCGCCGCACCGGTGCCCACGCCAGTCAGCGTCATGCCGGTGATCACCCACGGCAAGCCATGCTGGAAGCCCACCGCCACCAACGCAACACCGACAGCCGCGCAGGCCAGGCCGCCGCTGATCAGCGGCCGGTAGCCCACCCGGTGCAGGAACCCGCCACCGAGCAGCGCGCTCGGCAGTGCGCCCAGCGCGGCCACGGACACCAGCAGACCGGCATTGAGCGGGGTGAAGCCAGCCACCATCTGGAAGCGCTGGGTGGTCAACAGTTGCAGCCCCGCCAACGCGAACAGGGTGACGATGGCGGACAACGTGCCAGCCATGAAAGCCGGATTACGGAATATGGCGAAGTCCAGCAGCGGGTACGGTAACTGCCGCTGACGGCGTACAAATGCCCAAGCACCCAGTGCGGCAACTGCGAAGGCTGCGCCGCCGGTCACCAGCGACGCCGGCGTGGCGATCAGCGACTTGATCGCCAGCACCACGCCGGACAGGGTCACCAGCGCCAGCAATGAGGAAATGAGGTCCCACGGGCGGGTGGTATCGCGCTGCCCCTGCGGAGCCAGCCACAGCGTGGCCGGCAGTGTCAGCAGCACCACTGGCACGTTGATCAGAAACACCGCGCCCCACCAGAAATGCTGCAACAGCAGACCGCCGATGATCGGCCCCAGCGCTGCGCCGATCAACGCCACGGAACCCCAGATCGCGATGGCCAAGTTGCGCTCGCGTGGGTCCTGGAAGCTGAGGCCGATCAGGGCCAGGGTGGCGGGCATCATCGCGGCTGCGCCGACTGCCAGGAAAGCGCGGGCGGCGATCAGCTGCCCGGGCGTTGACGAGAAGGCCGCCGCCAATGACGCGATGCCGAACAGCACCTGGCCGATCAGGAACATGCGGCGGTGGCCGATGCGGTCACCGAGCGTGCCCGCGCCGAGGAGCAGGCCGGCCATTACCAGTGGGTAGGCGTTGATGATCCAGAGTGACTGGCTTGGGCTGGCACCTAGGGCTTCGGTCAGCGTCGGCAGGGCCGTGTACAGCACGGAGTTGTCGAGGGTGACCAGGAGCAGGCCGCCGGCGACGGTGAGCAGGAGGAGCCAGCGGCGGGTTTGGGACATGGAGTTCATTCGATTACTATACCGGATGTCCTGTATAGTTTGGTATTCAAAAGCAGCCGGGCAAGCCCGGCTCTACGGGTTTGCGTGCGTCATCAGGTAGAGCGCGGGTGTACGGGGTTCAGCTTTGGCGGGGGGCGGTGAGCTGGTCGGCGAGGCCGCGATAGATCGGCACCCGGCAGACCAGGCCGGAGACACCGCGGGCGATCAGCACCGTGGCCAGGATCGGCAGCAGCAGGTCGCCGCTGTCGGTCAGCTCCAGCGAGATGACGGCGGAGGTCAGAGGGGCCTGGGTGACGCCGGTGAGGTAGGCGCACATGCCCAGCAGCACGAACGCGCGTGGGTCCACTGCGGGCATCAGCGCCGCGAGGTTGTGTCCGATGCCGGCACCGACCGCGAGCGCCGGCGAGAACAGGCCGCCGGGAATACCCGCCACATAGGACGCGAGATTGGCCAGCAGCTTCATCAGGCCAAACTCATGGCCAACCGTCGCCTGCCCCTGTACCAGGCTGCGTGCCTGCTCATAGCCGGTACCGAACGCACCTTCGCCGAACCCCAATGCCAGCAGCACCACCACCAGCCCGCAGGCGGCCGCCAGCAGCACGGGATGACGCTGCCGCAGTGCACCCAGCCAACGCGGACGCCCGGCCACGGTCAGCAGCACTGCCTTGGCAAACAGTCCGCCCAGCAGTCCTGCCACGACGCCGCATAACAGAATGGCCACCCAGCCCTGCCCTAATGGCAGGCGCGCGGTCACATGACCAAAATAGGTGTAGTTGCCCAACAAGCCGAGCGACACCACGCCACCCACGATCACCGCCGTCAGCAAGGTGCCGGAGAAGCGGTGTTCAAAGCGACCACTCAGCTCCTCAATCGCGAACACAATGCCAGCCAGTGGCGTGTTGAACGCCGCCGCAATACCGGCTGCACCGCCCGCCAGCAGAAAGTGCGAAAGCTCGCGCGGGTCACGAAACCCGAACCAGCGTCCGAACAGGTACATCAGGCTGGCACCCACATGCACGGTGGGCCCTTCACGCCCGACGGATGCACCGCCCAGCAACGACAGCGAGGTCAGCAGCAGCTTGCCTGCGGATACCGCAGGCGAAAGATTGACCCTTCGAAACTCTTCATCCGGCTTGTCGAGCGCGGCAATCACCTGTGGAATGCCACTGCCACGTGTAGGACGCAGTGCGCCCGCCGTGAGCCACGCCAGCAATGCAAAGATCCCCGGTGTCAGCAGCAGTGCCCAGTACGGCGAGTGCGCAATGATGCGCTGGAACACGTGAAACGCCGCATCGCTGGCCTTGGCAAACACGATCGCCACCAGGGCGACCACCACTGCCCCGCCCCACAGCGCCGCGCGGTGCCGCCACGCTTCGCTGAAGACAAGTGCAGCCAGCCGCTGGCGCATGCGATGAAGATCGATCATGCGTGAAAGTCTGACAGCTGAACACGCCATGATGAGGTGAAAGTGTGGCGGATCTGAGCGCAAAATCAGGCGAAATACTGTGCCGTATTTGGACTCATCACATGAATGAAGCTAGACTTGATCGCTTTCATTCGCAAAATGGAGGCAAGGGACGCAATCGTGCGAGCATTTCCCTTTCTTGTCGTGGCGGCGATGGCAGGCGTTCCGCATGCCGCACAATCCGCTGAAAACCCTAGCAATCAGGGCTCCGAGCCCTACTTCCACGCCGGCGGCGCCGTCCGCTTCAATTATGGCTGGCTCGACTACGGCCCCACCAGCCGGCTGCAACTGGAACTGCTGCGTGCCGATGTGAAGGGCGGCAATGGTCCGATGTTCTTCTCCGCCCAGTACCGCTGGTATGACGGCTTTGATGCTATCCATCACGCCTATGTCGGTGCGAAGTTCAACGACAACAGCAACGTGAAACTCGGTATCCAGCAGGTGCCCTTCGGGTTGCTGCCCACCGTCTCGCAGAGCTTCTGGTTCGGTTCCGGCTACTACCTCGGCATCGAGGACGACTACGACCCGGGCGTGGTCTTCACCCATCAACAGGGCGATACCACCTGGCATGCCGGCTACTTCACCGGTGACGAATATGGCAGTGGCGCACGCTACGACCGTTACTCGTTCGACGTCGCCCAGACTGACGCGCTTCCCTATCGCGAACGTGGCCGTTTGCATGGGCGTGTCGAGCGGGCGCTGGACTGGTACGGCGGCGAGCTGCTGATCGGCGCATCAGCATTCGCCGGCAAGGTGCAGAACACCCGCACCCGCCACCATCACGGTCATCAAGGTGCGGCCGTACATGCGCAGTGGACGCGCGACGGCTGGACCGCGCAACTGCAGTGGGCCCGTTACCGTTACGACATTCCCGAACAGCGCATTGCACTCTCCGCATTCGACGCCCCGTTCGAGATTGCTGCACAGGCCGACGTGCCCAGCGCCAACCTCGCCTATTCCTTCGGCGAAAGCCGCTGGCTGGACGATGTCACCTGCTACAACAACCTCAGCATGACCCGCCCGGTCGGCCGCAGCGACGGCGTACGCGATTCGTGGCAGAACGTCACCGGCTGCAGTTTCGGCAAGGGCATCATGCTCACCTACGTTGACTGGATCGCCGGCAAGGACATGTGGTTCGCCGGTGGCGAAGGCATCGGCATCGACAATGGCGGCCCCTCGCGTTGGCACTCACGCCTCAACGTCAACATCGGCTTCTACTTCTGACTGTCTGAAGGACGCTCACCACCCGACTCGTTTCCACGGAGGAACCCATGCAGAGCACCGCTCCGCACCATCCCCCCGTTCGCCAGCGCATTCTGCCGCAGGTATTCATTCCCACCGCCGCCATCGTCATTGCCCTGCTTGCACTGGCGGCATTTGCTCCAGAACTGGCCACATCCTGGTTCACCGCCGCCAAGACCTGGGCAGCCAATGACGCAGGCTGGTTCACCATTCTTTCGGTCGCCGGCTTCCTGGTCTTCGTTGTGGGCGTTGCGCTCAGCCGCTTTGGTCAGCTGAAGCTGGGTCCGGACCACAGCACGCCCGACTACAGCTACGGCAGCTGGTTCGCGATGCTGTTCGCCGCCGGCATGGGCATCGGACTGATGTTCTTCGGTGTCGCCGAACCCATCATGCATTTCGCCACCCCACCCGTAGGTGCGCCGGAAACCGCCGCAGCCGCCAAGCAGGCCATGCGCATCACCTTCTTCCACTGGGGCATCCATGCCTGGGCGATCTACGCCGTGGTGGCGTTGTCGCTGGCGTACTTCGCGTACCGGCACAACCTGCCGCTGCGGGTACGCTCGGCGCTGTACCCGCTGATCGGCGAGCGCATCCACGGGCCGATCGGGCACACTGTGGACACCTTTGCTGCACTGGGCACGATCTTCGGCCTCGCGACCTCGCTCGGCCTGGGCGTCATGCAGATCAATGCCGGCCTGAATTATCTATTCGGTTGGGAAGTGAGCACGCTGGTCCAGGTCGGCCTCATCATCGCCATTACCCTGGTGGCCACCGGCTCCGTCGTGGCGGGGCTCGACAGCGGTGTGCGCAGGCTGTCAGAACTGAACATGATCCTGGCCGCGGCACTGCTGGCGTTCGTGCTGGTCTGTGGGCCCACCGCTCACCTGATGCAGGCGCTGGTCCAGAACACCGGCATGTATGTGTCGCAGCTGTTCTCGATGACCTTCAATCTGTATGCCTATGAACCCAACGGCTGGCTGGGTGGCTGGACCCTGTTCTACTGGGGCTGGTGGATCGCCTGGTCGCCGTTCGTGGGTATGTTCATCGCCCGCATCTCGCGGGGGCGTACCG
>JAEXNZ010000576.1 GCA_023439425.1 Pseudomonadota bacterium | reverse complement strand
CCGTCCATCCAGGGCCGGCTGGCGTTCGGTGGTGTGTCGCAGGCCGATTCGGAGAAGGTGATCTCCTATGAAGTCGGCATCAAGGCCGACCTGTTCGACCGCCGCGCGCGTCTGGGCTTCGACGTGTTCCGCTACAACGTGGACGGCCAGCAGCTGATCGCCGTGGGTGGCAGCAACAACACCGCCACCCTGCTCAACGCCGACAAGACCGTTGGCCAGGGCGTGGAGCTGGACTTCGAAGCCTACCTGACCGACCACGTGCTGCTGACCCTGGGCAGCAGCTACAACGACACCGAGATCAAGGACCGCGACCTGGCGGTGGCGATCTGCGGTGGCGGCTGCACCATCACCGACCCGACCACGGTCATCAATGGCGGCACCTACGCATTGGTCAACGGCAACCCGCTGCCGCAGGCACCGAAGCTGATCCACAACCTGACCCTGCGTGCGGGCTTCCCGCTCAACGACGCCAGCGAGCTGTACGTGTACACCGACTGGGCCTACCGCAGCCCGGTGAACTTCTTCCTGTACGAGTCGCCGGAGTTCCGCAGCCGCTCGTCGCTGGAAGGGGGCCTGCGCCTGGGATACAACTGGGAGTACGGCCAGTACGACGTGGCCGTGTTCGGTCGCAACCTGACCAACCAGACCCGCGTGGTGGGTGCAATCGACTTCAACAACCTGACCGGCTTCCTCAACGAGCCGCGCACGTTTGGCGTCGAGTTCACCGCGAAGTTCTGATGCGGTGATGCAATAAAGGAAGGGCCGGCATTGCCGGCCCTTCTGCGTTACAGCGCGCTTTCGGGGCGTACCTTCAACACCGATTCCTCGGTCGCGCAGCCGCGGCTGGACGTTGCACCATTCGCGCGCGCCGCGGCAATTTCCTTCCGCGCCGCAGCCAGATCCCGCTGGAATTCCGGGTTGTCATGCAGGCGCGCCACCGCCGCCGCACCCATGAAGCGCCCCTCCAGAATGTCGCTCTGCCAGTGCACGTTGCACACCAGGCGGCTTTCGCCGTAGTTGCGGCCGCGCAGCTGAATGGCGTCGGCACGCTCGGGCACGATCTCGGACAGAATCAGTGCCCAGGCCCAGCCAATCGAGGTGTGGCCGGACGGGTAAGAGCCATTCTTGCGCAGCCCTTCCTCATCGTCCGGGGTGCAGGTCGGCTCGCCGTTGACCATGAACGGCCGCGCGCGCTGGTAATGGTGCTTTGCCACGCGGGTCGCCGCGCTGGCGTCAATCCGGCTGCGCTCCAGCAAGCGGTAAAGCGCCGGGGTCTTCTGCGCGTCCACATCCAGGCCGATGGCACAGGAGAACTGGTTGGCCCCTTCCGGGAAGCCCAGTTCCGCATCCGCCGTGGCCTGGGCAAAGCGCGGGCTGCCACGCAGCGCACGCGCCTCACGGCTGATCTGATCGTCCAGGGCGGCAGCGGCCGACCCGGCAACCGGCGGGGCGGGCACCAGGTTCAAGCTGGCCGGTACATCGCGGACCGCCAGGTAGCCCACCGCCTTGGTCACCACCGACGCTTCCACCGGCGTGCCCTGCGGGGCGGCCGTGGTAGCACAGCCGGCCAGAACCGACATCACGGCGGCGGCCAGGGCGGGGCGCAGCAGCGCAGATGGGGTGAACAACGACATGGGCAGTACTCGGCAACGGTGAGCCCGCATGATCGCAGCTTCATCGGCCCCTGCCAGCGGCCGCAGGTCATGCCGCCAGACCCGGCATAACCCGTGAGAGTGGTTGCAGATGCAAGGAATACGGTACTGGTTCACGGAAATTCACGCGCCGCCCGGCATAGCTTCGGCCCCGGCAGCTTCCCCACGAGGGTGCCGGCAATCAGGGGGATCACCAAACATCCGGAGACACTCGATGCAAAGCAAAGCAGTGGGGACGGGGGCCATGCTGGCCCTCGGCTTGATGCTCACCTGCGCCAGCGCGCACGCCGCCGACGTGGTGGGCGTGGCCTTCGTGCACGGCACGGGCAAGCAGACCGACGCCCGCACCGACTACTGGCAACCCGGCATCATCGACAACGTGCGCCAGGGTCTGCCCAACAGCAGCAACTACACGGTCATCAACTGCGATTTCGAGCAGTACATGTGGAAGCCGGAAGCCGCCGGCTGCCTGGCCACCCAGCTCACCAGCTTCATCAACAGCAAGGGCATCACCAGGCTGGTGGTGATCACCCATTCCAATGGCGGCAACGTGGTGCGCTGGATCCTGTCCAACCCCACCTACGACAGCCGCTACCCGAAGCTGATCCAGACCATCAGCAAGGTCACCGCGCTGGCCCCGTCCTCGGCCGGCACGCCGCTGGCCGACGCCGTGCTCAACGGCAATGTGTTCGAAGCCTCGGTCGGCTGGTTGCTCGGCTACCAGAACGACGCCGTGCGCATGCAGCAGGTCGGTTGGATGGCCACCTACAACGCGCAGAACCTGTACGGCACGGCCGGCCGCCCGGCATTGCCCAAGCCGTTCCGCGCGGTGGTGGGGTCGGATGTGGATTCGGCGGTGTGGGACAGCGACAGCTACTGCGGCGGCTATCCGCTCAACGTGGGACTGGAGTTCACCCAGAACTGGTTGAACAGCTGCTCCGACGGCTTCCTGGAGTGCAGCAGCCAGCGCGCCGCAGGCACCGTGCTGTTCACCGACACCGCGCGCACTGCCGGGGCCGAGCCGCTCAGCCATAACCAGAGCCGCCGCGACTGCTTCGGCCTGGGCACGATCCTGCGCAACGACCTTACCCTTTAAGGAGCACGACATGACCTCACCCGTGAAACTCGCGGCGGCCATGGCCGTCGCCCTCGCCGCGCTGCCATTGCACGCTGCGCAACCGCTGCAGGCGGCCCGTAGCACCGACCAGGTGCCGACCCAGGTCGAAAGTGCCCCCATGCCAGCCGAAACTGGCGAGCGCGAGCCGGTCAGCTTCGCCTGGGCGCTGGACCCGACCCAGGCACTGGCCGACCCGGCCCCGTTCGTGGCGATCAGCCGCAGCTACTGGGAAATGGTGGACGGCAGCGCGCTGCAGCAGGGCGTGGCCCTGCCGATGACCGCCCCCGACGCCGTCATCCAGGTCAGCCCGGCCCCAGGCGCTCGCACCCTCACCCCGGCCCAGTGGCAGCTGCGCGACCCGGCTGGCACCTTGAAGGTCGAGCAGGTGGTCGACAGCCAGCAATTGCAGGCCGCCGGCATGTCGGTGAGCGCAGGCACCGCCATGGCCCGCACCGGCAAAACCGCCGCGGCCGGCACCTACCGGCTGCAGAGCGCGCAGGCGCAGGGCCGCTACGTGGTGCAGGTGCTCGAACCCAACAGCCCGATCAGCCTGCGCCTGCAGGGCAGCCGCGACCAGGTGCTGGCCGGCGGCACGTTCACCGTCACCGCGCAGCTGGTGGACGTCGGCGGCAGCACCCAGAGCGGGGCCGCGCGCAACCTCGTCCGCAGCCTGCCCGCCGGCGGCGAAGCACTGCTGGTGGCCCCAGACGGCCGTAGCTGGCCGGTGCCGCTGCAGGCGGGCAAGAACGGGCTTACCGCACAGGTTACGGTGCCGCGGGACGTAGGCAACACCCAGGGGCTGTGGGAACTACAGACCTTCATCAGCGCCAATGGCGTGCAGCGCGACGCCAAGATTGCCTTCGCCGTGGCCCAGCCCACCGCCCGCTTCAGTGGGCAGGTCCAGGCCGACGCCGGCAAGCGCGTGCTGCAGCTGCCGTTGCAGGTGGGCGCTCCGGGCCGTTACGAGGCGCGCGGCACGCTTTACGCCACCGGGCCGGACGGCCAGCTGCGGCCGGTGGCGCAGGCGCACAGTGCGGCGTGGTTTGAGACGGCCGGTCTGGGCACGCTGAGCCTGTCGTTCGACAGCGTGGCCCTGCCCAAGGGCTACGGTGCGCCGTTCCAGGTGCGCGCGCTGGAGCTGCGCGATCAGACCCGCATGGCCCCGATTGAGTCGCGGGCAGTGGCGGTGTCGTTCTAAGGTAGTGCCGGCCGCTGGCCGGCAAT
>JAEXNZ010000552.1 GCA_023439425.1 Pseudomonadota bacterium | reverse complement strand
CTGTCCTACTTCTTCCTGGCCCTGCCTGCCGCGTGGATCCTCAAGCGCACCGGCATGAAGAAGGGTCTCAGCCTGAGCCTGCTGGTGATGGCGGTCGGCGCGGTGCTGTTCGCGCACTATGCGCAGCAGCGCTGGTACCCGGGTGCGCTCAGCGGGCTGTTCGTCATCGGCAGTGGCCTGGCCCTGCTGCAGACTGCGGTGAACCCGTACATCAGCATCCTCGGCCCGATTGAAACCGCCGCCCGCCGAATCGCGCTGATGGGCATCTGCAACAAGGTGGCCGGCATCCTCGCGCCGCTGCTGATCGGCTCGCTGGTGCTGCACGGCATCGGCGATCTGGCCGACCAGGTCGCCGCGGCCGACGCCGCCACCCGCGCCACCCTGCTGGACGGCTTTGCCAGCAAGATCCAGGCTCCCTACATGGGCATGGCCGGGCTGCTGGTGGTGCTGGCGGTGGCGGTGCTGTTCTCGCCCCTGCCGGAGCTGAAGACCTCCGAAGCCAATGCCACCCCGCCGGCGGCACCGGGCACCCGTGAGCGCACCAGCATCTTCCAGTTCCCGCACCTGTGGCTGGGCGTGATGTGCCTGTTCGTCTACGTGGGCGTGGAGGTGATGGCCGGTGACGCGATCGGCACCTACGGCCATGGTTTCGACCTGCCGCTGGACCAGACCAAGCTGTTCACCTCGATCACTCTGGCGGCGATGCTGGCCGGTTACATCGTTGGCCTGCTGGTGATTCCGCACCTGGTCTCGCAGTCGAAGTACCTCAGCATTTCCGCCACGCTGGGCGTGCTGTTCTGCATCGGCGCGCTGTTCACCCACGGCTATGTCTCGGTGGGCTTCGTGGCCGCGCTGGGCTTTGCCAACGCGATGATGTGGCCGGCGATCTTCCCGCTGGCAATCCGCGGGCTGGGCCGCTTCACCGAGACGGGCTCGGCGCTGCTGGTGATGGCCATTGCCGGCGGCGCGATCATTCCGCAGGCGTTCGCGGTGCTGAAGCAGCACTTCGACTTCCAGTGGGTGTTCGCCGGGCTGATGGTGCCCTGCTACCTGTACATCCTGTTCTATTCGCTGCGCGGCTATCGGATTGGCCTGCCCCGCGACGCGGCCTGATCGGCGATCATGGACGCTCCACGGAACCAGCAGGAAACGCCAATGCGCCGAGCGACCATCAAGGATGTCGCCGAACGGGCCAAAGTGTCGTTGAAGACCGTCTCGCGGGTCATCAACAACGAACCGTCGGTGATGCAGGCCACGCGTGCGCGCGTGCTGCGTGCCATTGCCGAGCTGGATTACGAACCAGACCCCGCTGCGCGCAACCTGCGCACCGGCACCACCCTGGTGGTGGGGCTGGTCTACGACAACCCGAACCCGTACCACATCATCGGGGTGCAGAACGGGGTGCTGGCGGCGTGCCGCGAAACCGGCTTCGGCCTGCAGATCCACCCGTGTGATTCCAGTTCACCGATGCTGGCCGAAGAGCTGGCTGACTGGGTGCAGCGTTCGCGTCTTGCCGGGCTGGTGCTGACCGCGCCGATGTCCGAGCGCCGCGACCTGATTGCCGCGCTCACTGCGCGTGGGATCAAACTGGTGCGCATTATTGCCGCCACCGAAGACCCGGCCGACGGGGCCTGCGTGTTCGTGGACGACCGCGAGGCCGCCTATGAAATCACCGAACACCTGATCCAGCTCGGCCACCAGCGCATCGGCTTCCTCTGGGGCGGCACCTCGCACCGTTCCTCGGGCGAGCGCTATGCCGGCTACGAAGCGGCGCTGAAGGACTACGGCATGACCGTGGACAAGCACCTGGTGGTGCCAGGCGACTACACCTTCGACGCCGGCTTCCGCGGTGCGCGCCGGCTGCTGGCGCTGCGCGAACCGCCCACCGCGATCTTCGGCTCCAACGACGAAATCGCCGCCGGCGTGCTGGCCGCCGCCAAGTCTGCTGGCATGAACGTGCCGTACGACCTGTCCATTGCCGGTTTCGAGGACAGCCCGTTCTCGCGCCAGTCGTGGCCGCCGCTGACCACCGCCAAACAGGCCACCGAAGACATCGCCCGCCACGCCGCGCGTCTGCTGATCGCGCAGCTGCGCAGCGATGCCTACGACGAAAACGCTTCGCCGCTGCACAACCAGGGCTTCGTGCCGCAACTGGTGGTGCGCGGTTCCACTGCTCCGATGCGCCCGGCCGGCGCACGGCCTCCCACGACCGACATTCCCTGAGACCTGCATGTCACTGCCTGCTCCCCACGACACCCTGATGTTCCGCGAAGCCGCTGAAGCGGCCGACGTGATCGCCGCGCAGTTCGCGCGCAACCAGCAGGCGGTACAGACCCTGGCCGCCAGCCTGCGCGCGGCTCCGCCGCCGTTCGTGGTGACCTGTGCACGCGGCAGTTCCGACCATGCGGCCACCTATGCCAAGTACCTGCTGGAAACCCGGCTGGGGCTGGTGACCGCGTCGGCGTCGCCGTCGGTGGGCTCGGTGTACGAAGCACCGCTGCAGCTGCGCGGTGCGCTGTACATCGTGATCTCGCAGTCGGGCAAAAGCCCGGACCTGCTGCGCAACGCCGAAGCGGCGCGTGCCGCCGGTGCACGCGTGGTGGCGCTGGTGAACGTGGAAGACTCGCCGCTGGCGCAGCTGGCTGAAACCGTGATTCCGCTGGGTGCGGGTGCCGAACGCAGCGTGGCTGCGACCAAGAGCTACCTTGCGTCGCTATCGGCGATCCTGCAACTGGTGGCGTACTGGAGCGATGACAAGGCGTTGATCGCGGCACTGGATGCGCTGCCGGCGGCGCTGCGCGAGGCCTGGAACAGCGACTGGAGCGCGCTGACCGACGGCCTGGTGCCGGCGCATAACCTGTTCGTGATCGGTCGCGGGCTGGGGCTGGGCGCGGCGCAGGAAGCGGCACTGAAGTTCAAGGAAACCTGCGGCCTGCACGCCGAGGCCTACAGCTCGGCCGAGGTCAAGCACGGCCCCATGGCGCTGGTGGGCCCGGGCTTCCCGGTGCTGGCCTTCGCCCAGCCCGATGAAACCGGTGCCGGCACCCGCGCGGTGGCGGCCGAGTTTGCCACCCGCAACGCGCAGGTGTGGCTGGCTGCTCCCGATGGCGACCTGGCCCAGCCGCAGGCCCCGCACCCGGCGTGTGCGCCGCTGCTGGTGGTGCAGAGCTTCTACCGCGCGATCAACGCGCTGGCGCTGCGGCGCGGGCATAATCCCGATCTGCCGCCGCATCTGAACAAGGTTACGGAAACCGTTTGATGAAAACCGTACTGCGCAATGCCCGCATTCTGGCTGGCGATGAGTTCCGCGATGATCTGGCCGTGGTGATCGAAGACGGTGTGATTACCGCGCTGGTCAGTGACGCCGCGCCGCAGCTGGGCAGCGCAGACGAACAGGTCGACCTGGGGGGCGGCTGGCTGCTGCCGGGGTTCATCGACGCGCAGGTCAACGGCGGCGGTGGCGTGCTGTTCAACAACACGCCCGATGTGGAAAGCCTGCGCACGCTGGCTGCCGCGCACCGGCGCTTCGGCACCACCGGCCTGCTGCCGACGCTGATCAGCGACGACGTCGAGGTGATGCGCACGGCCATCGCCGCGACCCGCGAAGCGATCGAGACCAAGGTGCCGGGCGTGCTCGGCATCCATCTGGAGGGGCCGTATATCGCCCCGGCGCGCAAGGGTACCCACAACCCGGACAAGTTCCGGGTGCCCGATGCCGATGAGATCGCAATGGCGGCCTCGCTGGACAATGGCGTGACCTTGCTGACCCTGGCCCCGGAACGGGTGCCGCTGGAAAGCATCCGCGCGCTGGTCGAGCGCGGGGTGATCGTCGCCGCCGGCCACACCGCCGCAACGTATGAAGAAGCCAAGGCCGGGTTGGACGCGGGCATCCGAGGCTTCACCCACCTGTACAACGCGATGTCGCCGCTGACCGGGCGCGAGCCGGGCGCGGTGGGCGCGGCGCTGGAAGACCGAGACAGCTGGGTCGGCATCATTGCCGACGGCGTGCATGTGCATCCGGCCAGTCTGCGCGTGGCGCTGGCGGCCAAGCCGCGCGGCAAGGTCATGCTGGTCACCGACGCCATGCCGCCGGTGGGCGCGGACGACCCCAGCTATGAACTCTACGGTGAGGTGATCACCGCGGTGGACGGGGTGGTGCGCAATGCGGCCGGCTCGCTGGCGGGCTCGGCGCTGGACATGGCCACTGCGGTGCGCAATGCCGTGCAGCAGCTCGGCCTGCCGTTGGAAGAAGCCGCGCGCATGGCCGCACGTTACCCGGCGCAGTTCCTCAACCTGGATGACCGCCTCGGCGACATCGCCGAAGGCTACCAGGCCGATCTGGTATTGCTGGATGACGCGCTGCAGGTGCGCGCGACCTGGATTGCCGGCCAGCGCGAGGACGCATGAGCGCCCCCGCCACCTCGCGCATGGGCTCGATTGATGCCCTGCGCGGCTTGACCGTGGCGGCGATGCTGCTGGTCAACAATCCCGGCGATTGGGCGCATGTGTATGCGCCCCTGCTGCATGCCGACTGGCATGGCTTTACCTCGACCGATCTGATCTTCCCGCTGTTCCTGTTCATTGCCGGGGTCTCGCTGGCCTTCAGCGTGGAGCCGCGTGCGCAGGACGTATCGGTTCGCCCAGTGTTGCGCGCTGCGCTGTTGAAGCGTGCGTTGCGCATTCTGGTGGCGGGCCTGCTGCTGCATGTGCTGGCGTGGTGGCTGTTCGCGCTGCCGGCGTACCGGCCATGGGGCGTGCTGCAACGGATCGCATTGTGCGTGGGTGGGGTGGGGCTGCTGGCCATCTACCTGCGGCCGCGCGCGCAGTGGACGGTGCTGACGGCGCTGCTGCTGGGATATGCGGCCGTGTTGCTGGCAGCCGACACGCTGGAACCGTGGCGCAACCCGGTCAGCCGATTGGACACCGCGCTGTTTGCGCCCTACCTGTACAAGTACAACCCGGTCACCGGGCTGGGCCACGACCCCGAAGGCCTGCTCAGCACGCTGGGTGCATTGGCGACCACGTTGCTGGGGCTGATCGCCGGCCGCTGGCTGCGTGCGGGAAGGTTGGGCCCACTGGCAGCGATGGCGGTGGGTTGCCTGGTGCTGGGCGTGGTCGCCGCGCGCGTTTCCGGCGGGCTGCCCTTGAACAAGAACCTGTGGACGCCCACCTACGTGCTGGTCACTGGTGGGCTCTCGGTTGCCGGCTTGTTGCTGGCGCATCAACTGGTGGACCGGCAGGGCTGGCCGGCACTTGGCCGGCGTTTTGGTGTGAATGCGATTGCGGCCTACCTCGGCTCGAGCGTGATGGCGCTGGTGATGATCGCCAGCGGCGCGTGGGCGGCCTGCAATGGCGGGCTGGTCGGCCTGATGCCGGCGCATCCCAGCCTGGCCTCGCTGCTGTGCGCTTCCGGCTTCGTTCTGTTCTGGTGGGGCGTGGTGGCGTGGCTGGACCACCGTCGCATCTACGTGAAGATTTAGCGCCCCGAGCCTCACAGTTCCTCCACCAGTCCATCACACAACGCCAGTAAAAGTACGCACCAGTGCTGCGTAGTTTTACTGCGGCACCGCGCGTCAGCCGTATTCCCACCTATGGAACAAGGATCGGGTTATGTGCTCCAGGATCGCGTTGCAGCGGAACCCGTTGGCCATCAGCACCGGCCACGCCCTTCGAATGGTCTGCAGTGCCGCCTTGATCGCCGCCAGCGCGCCGGTCTGGGCAGGCTGCGACAACAGCGCCCCCACCGCCGGCCAGACCGTCACCTGCACCCCCGGTGCCCCCAACCCGCAGACCACTCCCGTGGTGAGCGTGGTGGGGTCGGCCACGATCACCCTGAACGTGCAGTCCGGCGCACAACTTGTGGTGCCTACCGGCGGCGCGGTGTTGTTTGACGGAGGCGGCGGCCATGTGATCACCAACGACGGCACCATCAGTACCGCCGCGGGCATTGCGATCGTGTCCAACCAGGCCACACGCGTGGTCAACCGCGGCACCATCAGTGGCACGACCGGGGCGATCATCACCGGCGCGGGCGCTGACCAGCTCGAGATGCTGGCGGGCAGCATCAGCGGTGCGGTGTTGCAGGGCTTTGGCAGCGATACGGTGGTGATGCGGGCCGGCACCGTGAGCAGCATCGACCAGGGCGACGACCAGGACCGCTTCGAAATGAGTGGCGGCACCATCACCGGTGAGCTGAACCAGAGCCGCGAAAGCGATGCCTTCCTGATGACCGGCGGCACCATCGGTTCGGTGGTTCAGGGCGATGGCTCTGACACCTTCCGCATGACGGCGGGGCACATCATCGGCGGATTCGACGACGGTGACTATGCCGAGTTCACCGGCGGCCGCATCGGTCGGGTCAACATGCGCCTGGAAGACAATTTCTTCCTGATGTCCGGTGGCAGCATCGACGGCAACCTGGTCACCGGTTTCGGCAACGACACCATCGTGCTGTCGGCCGGTGACATCGGCGGCAACATCAGCGTGTCCGGTGGCAACGACTCGCTCACCGTCACCGGCGGAACCGTGGGTGGCAATGTGCTGCTGAGCGGTGGCAACGATACCTTCGACTGGAGCGGCGGCGGTGTGCTGCGCGGCGGGGTCGACTTCGGCGAGGGCGACGACCGCGCGCGGCTCACCAATCTGGGACCAGACCAGCTGGGCTCGTTCACCGCCTTCCAGGCTGCAGCGGGCAATGACCGCCTGGACATGAGCAACGTCAAGCTGGCCGGCGTGGAACGTCTGCTCAGCTGGGAACAGGTGAATCTGGCCAGCGGCAGCGAACTCACCATGGACGGCACGCTGACCCTGGGCGATACCGCAACCGGCAACGGTTCGTTGAACGTCGGCGCGGGCAGCGCATTGCTGGCCGGCGGCGGCAGCGGGCGCGTGGCCGCGCTGGGCGCAGGGCAGCTCGCCACTGTGACCAATGCCGGGCGCATTGACCTGTCCAACGGCGGCAGCACTCCGGGAGATCGCTTCACCATCGTCGGCAACTATGTGGGTAGCGGCGGCACGCTGCAGCTGCAGACCGTGCTCGGCAATGACGCATCAGCGTCAGATGCGTTGGTGATCGACAGCGGCACGGCCAGCGGCAACACGGTGATGAACATCCTCAACGTGGGCGGCAGCGGTGCCAGCACCGTCGCCAACGGCATCATGGTGGTACAGGCGGTCAACGGTGCCACCACGGCAGCAGGCGCGTTCTCGCTGTCCAGCGGCATCTCTGTGGGCGCCTACGAGTATTTCCTGTTCAAGGGGGGTGTGAGCGCGGGCACCGCGGACAACTGGTACCTGCGTTCCACCATCGTGCCCGGGCCGATTCCGGCCCCGGCACCGGCTGTGGGGGCCGGGGGGCCCTTGCAGCCACCGGCACCGAGCCCATTGCTGGTGCCGCCTACACCGGAAGCACGTCGCCCCACCAACATGGACGTGATTCCCATCTACCGTGTGGAAACGCCGCCCTATGCCGTGGTGCCTCCGCTGCTGCGTGAAGCCAGCATGGCCAGCCTGGGCACCTTCCACGAGCGCCAGGGCGAGCAGCGGCTGCTGCGCGGTGAGGGCGGATTCCGGGCGGCTTGGGCGCGCCTGATCGGACAAAGTCATGAGCAGAACTGGAAGGGCAACGCGCAGCCGGGCTTTGATGGTCACTTCGTGGGCGTGCAGGCCGGCGCGGACCTGTACGCGCGTGCCGGCGATACCCGCGACCAGCTGGGTGTGTTCGTCGGCCGCAACCGTGCCAAGGGCGACGTCACCGGCTTCGCGCTGGGTTGGGAGAATGTCGCGGCCGGGCAGACCCGGCTGGATGATGAGCACGTGGGTCTGTACTGGACCCGGGTCGGCGAAAAGAACGGCTATCTCGATGCGGTGGTGATGCAGAGCCGTTATGACGGCAGCAGCACCTCGCTGCGCGGCCTGGGCGTGGACCTGGACGGCAAAGGCACCACGGCATCGCTGGAGGTGGGCAAGCCGCTGCTGCGCTTCGGCCAGTCGGCGTGGTGGCTGGAACCGCAGCTGCAGGTGATCTGGCAGCGCACCGACATCGACGACACCGCTGACGCGGTGTCGGCAGTACGGATGCAGAATGACAACGCCTGGACCGGCCGTGCCGGGTTCCGGCTGGCGGCCGACTATACGCTGGCCGACAACGGCTGGCAGCCGTACCTGAAGGTCAATTACTGGCGCGGCTTCAGTGGGGAGGATCGGATCGACATCGGCGGCGACCCGCTGACCAGCGAACAGGCCTACCGCGCGCTGGAGGTCGGCGTGGGCGTGGTGGCGCGCTTCAATGCCAATGTCAGTGCGTTTGCGGTGGCTGACTACACCCGCGATCTGGAGAGCGACGCGCAGAAGGAGCGCAAGGTGGTGGAAGGCAACATCGGGCTGCGCTACGACTTCTGACGTGCGGTTTTGATGGCCTGCACGCGGGCGCGGTTGAGCGCATCGCCAATGGCGGGGCCTTTCAGATGGGTGAGGTCGAGGTCGCGGGCCTGCACCGCCAGTGCGGCGGCATGCGCGCGCTTGAGCATGTCGCCCTGCGGGTAGTCGCTGTCCTCGAAGCCGAGGCGGCCACGCTTGTCGGCTTCGCAGCATAGCGCGATGCGGGCGACGCGCTCGGGGCGGCGGAAGGCATCGAAACGGCCGAGCAGTTCCAGGATCGTGGCATCACGCATCTCGTCGATGCGGTGCACGTTGAGGTGGTCGCGGCACACTGCTTCAGCCAGCTGGCGGTGTTCCAACGGCACCTTCAGCCGTTCGCACAGCGCCTGCAGCGGCTTCAGGCCGCGCTGTTCGTGCATCAGGTGACGGGGCCACTCGGCTTCGGGCGTCAGCCCCTTGCCGAGGTCATGGGT
>JAEXNZ010000352.1 GCA_023439425.1 Pseudomonadota bacterium | reverse complement strand
TTCTGGCGGCTGCGGCCGCGCGCCGCCGGGGCGCGCCTGCCGGCGGCGCTGCTGTGTCTGCCACTGCTGTGGCCGTTGTCGGCGCGGCTGCAGCCGGGCGAAGTGGAACTGCAGGTTGTCGACGTGGGGCAGGGGCTGGCGGTCTGGGTGCGCACCCGCAGCCACACGCTGCTTTACGACGCCGGCCCTGCCAGTGTGGGCGGCTTCGACGCGGGCGAGCGGGTGGTGGTGCCGGCGCTGCAGGCGGTGGGGATGGCGCGCGTGGACCGGGTGCTGCTCAGCCACACCGACCGCGACCATGCCGGCGGCCTGGGCGCGGTGCGACGGGCGTTCCCGCAAGCCTCCGTGCAGGCCCCGCCAGGGGCGCTGCACGAGGAGGCCGCGTGTCACGCCGGGCAGCACTGGCACTGGGACGAGGTGCGTTTCGAACTGCTGCACCCAACCCCGGACAGCGCCTACGACGGCAACGCCAGCAGCTGTGTGCTGCGGATCGAAACCCCGCATGGGGCGGTGCTGCTGGCCGGCGACATCGGCCATCGCGAGGAAGCCACCCTGCTGCGCGACAGCGCGGGCATGCTCGGCTCCGACGTCGTGGTAGTGCCGCACCATGGCAGTGCCGGCTCGTCCAGCCCGGCCTGGGTCGAGGCCGTATCGCCGCGGCTGGCACTGGTCTCGGCCGGGCATGGCAACCGCTTCCGGCACCCGCGCCCGGAGGTGGTGGCGCGCTGGCAGGCGGCCGGGGCCGAGGTGCTGAACACGGCCGACAGCGGGGCATTGCGCGTGTGGCTGGGGCCGCAGGGGCTGCAGGTGCGTGAACAGCGGCTTTTCGAGCGCCGTTGGTGGGATGCCGCGGAGCAGGCGCGGTCGGCTGCTATTCTATCGGCCAGCAAACAGGCGGCCAGTGGGCCGGAGGGTTGAAACGTGTGGGAACTGGTCAAGGCCGGTGGCTGGCCGATGGTGCCGCTGCTGCTGTTGGGCGTTCTGGCTTTGGCGATTGTCCTGGAGCGTTTCTGGACCTTGCGGCGTAACGAGGTGCTGCCCCCGGGGCTGGGCCAGGAAGTGCGCAACTGGGCCGCTCGCGGCAAGCTCGACCCCAATCACATCCAGTCGCTGCGGGCCAATTCGCCGCTGGGCGCGCTGCTGGCCGCCGCACTGGAAGCACGCAACCGTCCGCGCGACCAGATCCGCGAACGCATCGAAGACGCCGGGCGTCACCTGGTGCACCGCATGGAGCGCTTCCTCAATGCGCTGGGCACCATCGCCTCGGCCGGTCCGCTGCTGGGCCTGCTGGGCACCGTGATCGGCATGATCCAGATGTTCCTGGGCATCCTCGACCACGGCGTGGGCGACGTGAACCAGCTGGCCGGCGGCATCGGCAAGGCACTGGTGTGCACCGCCACCGGCATGATCGTGGCCATTCCCGCGCTGATGTTCCATCGCTATTTCAAGGGCCGCATCAACGGCTATGTGATCGAAATGGAAATGGAGGCGTCCGCGCTGCTGGACGCGCTCGACGGCCGCCCGGGGGTGATGAACACCGCCGCCCGTGCACCGGCTGCGCCGGCGGCTGCCGCACCCGTCACGGCCAAGGGCTGACGGATGCGCATCCGCAACGACCGGGTCCAGGACGAACCGCACATCGATCTGGTGCCCCTGATCGATGTCATCCTGGTGCTGATCATCTTCTTCGTGGTCACCACTACCTTCGACGCGCGTTCCACCCTGCAGGTGCAGCTGCCCACCGCCAGCCAGCAGGACAACAGCGAGCCGCCGCGCGCCCTGAGCGTGCTGGTGAATGCCGAAGGCCGTTATTTCATCAACGACCAGGAAGTGCTGCGCACCGACGTGGAGTCGGTCAAGCAGACCATCGCCGCTGTAGCCGGTGACGACCGCGAGCAGACCGTGCTGCTGCGCGCCGACGCCCGCACCCCGTACCAGGCCGTGGTCACCGCCCAGGATGCCCTGGGCCAGCTCGGTTTCCGTCGCATCGCCATCGCTACCGCGCCGGAGGTGCGTACTCCATGAGCAACAAACAACACGCGCCGATCTGGCCGATCTACAAACGCCTGCTCGGCTACACCAAGGCCTACTGGGTGTTCATGGTGGCCGCGGTGATCGCCATGGTCGTCGAAGCGCTGGCCGGCTATCACTTCACCAAGCTGATGGACCCGCTGGTCAACCGTGGCTTCGTCAACCCCGAGCCGCGCATGGCGGTGATCCTGCCGCTGACCATTCTGGGCCTGTTCCTGATGCGCAGCCTGGCCACCCTGGTCAGTGACTACACCCTGGCCCGCACCGGCCGCAGCGTGGTCCGCGACCTGCGCGAGCAGGTGCTGGAAAAGTACCTGCATCTGCCGTCGTCGCACTTCGACACCGAAGCCACGCCGGTGATGGTCAGCCGCCTGAACTACGACACCGAACAGGTCACCCAGGCCAGCGCCGACGCGCTGAAGACCCTGGTGGCCGACACCCTGACCATCATCGCCATGCTGGTGGTGATGCTGCAGATGAGCGTCAAGGTGACCGTGGCGATGCTGGTGGTGGTGCCGCTGATCGGCGTCATCGTTTCCATCGTGGGCAAGCGTTACCGCCGCATCAGCCGTGGCATCCAGGACGGCATGGGCAACATGGCGCAGACCGCCGAGCAGTCGCTGGCCGCGCAGCAGGAAGTGAAGGTGCACGGCACCCAGGCGCACGAGATCTCGCGTTACGCCCGCCTGGCCAACCGCATGCTCGGCCTGAACATGAAGGTGGAAACCACCCGCGCGTTCGCCTCCAGCACGGTGCAGTTCCTGGCCGCGCTGGCGCTGGCGGTCATCGTCTGGGTGTCCACCCGCGAAGCCCTGGCCGGCCGCCTCAACGCCGGTCAGTTCATGGGCCTGATGACCTCGATGATGGCCATCATTCCGTCGCTGCGCCGCCTGACCAGCGTGCAGACCTCGATCTCGCGGGGCGTGGCCGCCGCCGAGCGTCTGTTCGGCATTCTCGACATGCCGGTGGAGCGCGATGAGGGCACGAAGAAGATCGGTCGCGCGCGCGGCGAGCTGGCGTTCGAGCACGTCATGCTGCGCTACCGCGAAGACACTGGCGTGGCCCTGGATGACATCAGCTTCGTGGCCAAGCCGGGTACGGTCACCGCCATCGTCGGTCGTTCCGGCAGTGGCAAGACCAGCCTGATCCGGCTGGTGCCGCGCTTCTACGAACCGAGCGGTGGCCGCATCACCCTGGATGGGGTGGCGCTGGATGACTACCCGCTGGCCGACCTGCGCCGGCAGGTGGCGATGGTCGGCCAGAAAGTCATGCTGTTCGACGACACCGTCGGCGCGAACATTGCCTACGGCATGGACGCGACTGACGAACAGATCCGTGCCGCCGCTGAAGCGGCGAACGCCTGGGAATTCATCGAGCGCATGCCGCAGCAGCTGCAGACCCCGGTCGGCGAGAACGGCGCGCTGCTGTCCGGCGGCCAGCGTCAGCGTCTGGCGATTGCGCGGGCGATTCTGCGCGACGCGCCGGTGCTGATTCTGGACGAAGCCACTGCTGCACTCGACAACGAATCCGAACGGCTGGTGCAGGACGCGCTGCAGCGCCTGATGCCCGAGCGCACCACGCTGGTGATCGCGCATCGTCTGTCCACCATCGAACATGCCGACCAGGTGCTGGTGATGGACCACGGCCGCATCGTCGAACGTGGCACCCACGCCGAACTGCTGACCATGGGTGGCCTGTACGAACACCTGCACAGCATGCAGTTCCGCGAAAGGCAGTCCTGATGGCCGCCAAAGGCACCCAGACGCCGTCGTTCTGGTACGACGGCAGCCCGGTCCCGTTGGGCGTGCGCCTGATCGCGCCGCTGTTCGGCGCGGTGGTGGCACTGCGCCGTCGTCTGTACCGCCGCCGCTGGCTCAAGCAGTACACGCTGCCGGTGCCGGTGCTGGTGATCGGCAACGTCACCGCCGGCGGTACTGGCAAGACGCCGCTGACCATCGCGCTGGTGAACCGCCTGCGTGAAGCGGGCTGGAAGCCGGGCGTGGCCAGCCGCGGCTACGGCCGCGAGCAGGCCGAGGTGGCACGCTGGGTCGAGGCCACCACGCCGACCGCACTGGGCGGCGACGAACCGGTGCTGATCGCCTACAAGACCGGCGTACCGGTGCGGGTGGATGCCGACCGCGTGGCCGCCGGGCGCGCGCTGATCGAAGCGGGCTGCGACATCATCGTCTGCGACGACGGCCTGCAGCATTACCGCCTGGCCCGCGACGTGGAAATTGAGGTCGTCGACGCACAGCGTCGCTATGGCAACGGCCGCCTGATGCCGGCCGGTCCGCTGCGCGAACCCGCCAGCCGCGCGCAGGAATGCGACTTCCGCGTGGTCAACCTGGGGCAGGCCAGCGCCGATCCGGCGGCCGTAAGCGCCTGCGGATTCGGCGAATGGGCCATGCAGCTGCACATCGACACCGCGCTGCCGCTCAGTGGCGGCCGTGCACGCGCGCTGTCGCACTTCCGCGGCCAGCGCGTGCATGCGGTCGCCGGTATCGCCCATCCGCAGCGCTTCTTCGACATGCTGCGTGCGGAAGGCATCGGCGTGGTGCCGCATGCGTTCGCCGACCACCATGCCTATGCACCGGCTGATCTGCGCTTTGGCAGCGAACTGCCGGTGCTGATGACCGAAAAGGACGCGGTGAAGTGCAAGCCGTTCGCCAACGAATGGCATTTCGCCGTGCCGCTGTCGGCGGAGCTGCCGGCCGCGTTCTGGGTCAGCCTGCTCGACCGCGTGGACAAGCTCGGCAAGCGCTGAGCGCCACGGTTTTCACCCCGCGTCACTGCCAAGAAGGTCCCCATGAGCCAGCCCGTCGATTTCGTTGTTGCCATTCCGGCCCGTTACGCCGCCTCGCGCCTGCCGGGCAAGCCGTTGCGCCTGATCGGCGGCACGCCGCTGGTGCTGCGCGTGGCCGAACGCGCGCTGCAGGCCGGCGCGCGCGAGGTCTGGGTGGCGACCGACGACAGCCGCATTGCCGAGGCCCTGGCCGGTCTGGAAGGCGTTCGCGTGGCGATGACCGCAAGCGACCACGCCTCCGGCACCGACCGTCTGGCCGAATGCGCGCAGCAGGCCGGCTGGAGTGATGACACCCTGGTAGTGAATCTGCAGGGCGACGAGCCGTTTGCCCCGGCCGAGGGCATCCGTGCCGTCGCCGAGGCGCTGGTCTACAGCGGCGCGCACATGGCCACCCTGGCCACCCCGGTGGAAGACGCGCAGACCCTGTTCGACCCGAACGTGGTCAAGGTGGTGCGCCAGCAGAACCTGGACGCGCTGTACTTCAGCCGCGCCCCGATTCCGTGGCACCGCGATGCCTTCGCGCGCTCGCGCGACACCTTGTCCGGCCCGCATTGGCTGCGGCATATCGGCATCTACGCCTATCGTGCCGGCTTCCTGCGCCAGTTCGCCGCGATGCCGCCCGGTTCGCTGGAGCAGCTGGAATCGCTGGAGCAGCTGCGTGTGCTTGAGGCCGGTTACCGCCTGAGCGTGGCGCTGTCGCCGGCCGCGTTCCCGCCCGGCATCGACACTCCGGAAGACCTGGAGCGTGCCGAAGCCTGGCTGGCGGCGCAGCACTGAACCCGGCGATGACCGGTAGCTCCGCCCGCTGGACCGACCGTCCACAATTTGACGTTGGCACGACGGTTGCATGACGCCGAGTCCGGCATAATCAGCGCATGAACGTACAGCCTGTGCAGGACCTGCCGGAATTCGCCACGTGGCTCAACGCCGCGCCGTCCACCCTGACCGAGATGCGCGGCCGCCCGGTCGCGCTGGCCTTCGTCAACGCCGCCTCGGTGTGGTGTGCGCAGCGCCTGGCCGAGCTGGAACAGTGGCGCTCGCGCAACCCCGGCCGCCTGCAGTTGCTGGTGCTGCAGGTGCCGCGCTTCGACCACGAACGCGAACCGGAGCAGGCGCTGAAGCTGCTGCGCCGGCAAGGGCTTTCCGCGCCTGCGTTGCTGGATGCGGACTGGGACGGCTGGCGTCGCTTCAACGTGACCGCCTGGCCGACCCTCGTCCTGCTGGACCCGCAGGGACGTGAGGTGGACCGGCTGGTCGGCCTCGGTGACGACATGGAGCGCACGCTCAACACGTTGTGCCAGGGCAGCCGCCCGCTGGACGGCGAATCCACGCCGCGCGAGCTGCACCCCGAACCGCGCGGGCCGCTGCGCTTCCCGATGGGGCTGGTGGCCACCACCGAGCGCCTGTACATCGCCGACAGCGGCCACCACCGCATCCTCGAATGCAGTCACGGCGGGCGCGTGCTGCGCCAGTTCGGTCTCGGCACCGCCGACATGATGGACGGCGGCCCCGGTGAAGCCGCCTTCAACCGACCGCAGGGCCTGGCCCTGGAGCGCGAATGGCTGTACGTGGCCGACACCGGCAATCACGCGCTGCGCCGCATCCACCTGCTGACCGGGCAGGTCGACACCTTGTGCGGTAACGGTCGTCCCGGCGAACCCGCGGAAGGTGCGGTCAATGACCCGCGTCAGGCCTCGCTCAATCATCCGCAGGGGCTGGTGGTCGCTGACAACCAGGTGCACATCGCCATGGCCGGCGACAACCGCATCTGGAGTTACCACCTGGGCCAGCGCACGCTGAAGTGGCGCGCCGGCTCCGGTGCGATCGACGAGCGCGACGGCAGTGGCCACCTGGCCGCGTTCGCGCAGCCGGCCGCGGTGGCGGCCGTGCAGCAGGTGCTGTACGTCTGCGATGCGCTGGGTTCGTCGATCCGCTCGATGCAGCTGCGCGGTGACCTGGTGCAGACCCTGGTCGGGCATGGCCTGTGGTCGTTCGGTGACCAGGATGGTCCGCGCAGCACGGCACAACTGCAGTACCCGCAGGCCATCGCACTGAGCCCGGACGCGCCGTTGCTGTGGATCGCCGACGCGGGTAATGGGCGTATTCGCACCTTGCGCCTCGGCGGCGGCGATCTGAACACGCTGGAGCTGCCGCGTCGCCTGCACGGACCGGCCGGTCTGGCACTGGGCGGTGGGGCGGTGTGGATCGCCGAGACCGACGCCCATGCCGTGCTGCGTTTCGACCCGGTCAGCGGCGTGTTGAGTGACGTTCCGATCAGCGAATGACCCAGCCTTCCGCCCCGGCCTTTGATGGCAAGGCCTTCGCGGCGCACCTGAGCACCGCGCCCGGCGTTTACCGCATGTATGCCGCCGACGACACCCTGCTGTACGTCGGCAAGGCGCGTGCGCTGCGCAATCGCGTCGGCAGCTATTTCAACGGCGTGCCCAAGACCGCGCGGATCATGTCCATGCTGTCGCAGGTGGCGCGCATGGACGTCACCGTCACCCGTTCCGAGGCGGAAGCGCTGCTGCTGGAAAACCAGCTGATCAAGTCGTTGTCGCCGCGCTACAACGTCTCGCTGCGCGACGACAAGACCTATCCGCAGGTGCTGCTCACCCGCGAGCAATGGCCGCGCATCGCGCTGC
>JAEXNZ010000427.1 GCA_023439425.1 Pseudomonadota bacterium | reverse complement strand
TACTTGCAGCGTCCCCCGGAACGCCCGTCCCGATCCGCCAACCCAGAGAAACCGTGACCACCGGCTGTTCGCACAGATCCAACAGCAGCCGGGCAACGCCCGGCGACCCGTACGTCATGCAATCGCAATCGCAATCGCAATCGAGCAGGCAGAAAAAACCACGGCCCCGAAGAGCCGTGGTTGTCATGCAGCTACAGCGCGATGGATCAGAAGCGCTGCTGGTACTTCATGTACACGAAGCGACCGATGTCGTAGCCGCCGTAGTACGAGAAGGCCGAGTTCGGCTTGCTGTACATCACCGGGCCGTACTTCTCGAACACGTTGTTGGCACCGACCGACACCGTGGCATCCCACGGCAGGCTGTAGCGGAACTGCACGTCGTGGAAGGTCACCGAACCACGCTCGTTGTAGTTGCGCATGCCGGTGTACCACGGCGCGTACTGGCCCGGATCGGAACACTCAGCCGGGTACTGCGTCGCGTTGGTGCACTGTTCCTTCACGCCCGAGTAGTAGCGCGCGGTCCAGCTGGCACCGAAGTTGCCCAGGTCGTAACCCAGCACCAGGTTGGAACGCACGCGGAAGGCGCTGCCGATACCGTTGGTCACGATCGGAACGCTCGAGCTGTCGTTCGTGGTGCGGTAGGTGGCGCTGGACACGTAGGTCGTGGCCGAGTTGACCGTGAACTTGCCGAAGTCGGTTTCCAGACGGTAGCTGACGTCCAGGTCGTAGCCTTCCGTTTCCATGAAGCCGGCATTGCGGTTGCCGAACTGCAGGTTGGTCACGATGCCGGTGACCGGATCGCGATCAAAGCGGGTGCAGCGCGATGCAATGCCCTGCTCGTAGCAGTCGCGCAGAATCAGGGTCGGCGTATCGGCAATGATGGTGTTGTCGATGCGGATCTTCCACCAGTCCAGCGAGGCGTTGAAGCCCTGGATGAAGCTCGGGCTCCAGACCAGGCCCAGCGTCTTGCTGGTCGAGGTTTCCGGGGTCAGCAGCGGATTGGAACCCTGGACGAACGGCACCGGCGTGGCGTCGGTGGCGTTGTTGACCGGCTGGTTGCCCTGGCGCAGCTGACGGAAGGTATCGGCGTTGGCGATGTCCTGCGCGCAACGGGCGCGGACGGCCGCGCTGGAACCGGACGAACCGAAGCGCACGTCGCATGGATCGCTGAACTGCGCGAAGGTTTCAGAGCCGCCACCGAACAGGTCGTTGATGGTCGGGGCGCGGAAGCCTTCTGCCCAGGTACCACGCACCATCAGCGATTCGATCGGCTTCCACTTGAAGCCAAACTTGCTGTTGAGCGTGTTGCCGAAGGTGTCGTAATCCGAGAAACGGGTCGCGCCGTTGAAGGACAGTTCCTTCGCACCCGGCAGGTCGGCCAGCACCGGCACGTTCACTTCCAGATAGGCTTCATTGACCGTGTAGTCGCCACCGGTCGGGCCAGCGGCCAGGTTGGTGGTGGCACCGGTCTGGGCCAGCGCGTCGGGGGTGTACTTGCCTTCTTCCTTGCGGTTTTCAACACCGAAGGCGAAGCCCAGGTCGCCCGCCGGCAGGGTCATGATGCTGCCGGCGATGTTGGCGAAGAAGTTCTTCGAGGTGGTCTGGCCCTTGGTCACTTCTTCCGGGAACAGCCACGCCTGCAGTTCTTCATTGCCGTACAGGCCATTTGCCGCGGTGGTGCCGTACGGGATCAGCGGGTTCCACGGCTTGCACACATCGGCCGAGATCGGTGCGGCAGCGGTACCGCACTGCACCTGGCCGGTGGCGGCGTTGTAGAACGACGGACCCACGCCTGCAGCGACGCGCCCCTTGTGCAGGTTGCCGGTCGCTACCGATTCCAGCTCGTTGCGGTTGTACTGGTAGCCCACTTCCCAGTCGAAGTAGCGCTCGCCGATGTCGAACGAGCCGTCGAACGACGCCACCGCACGGTAGGTCTTCAGCTCGCTGGTGGTGACGCGCGGGATTTCCCAGGTACGACGGTTCCAGGCCACCGCGGTCGGGGTGGCATAGCCGTGCTGGCGACCGAACGGGTTGAAGTAGCTGTCGATCGACATCGAACCGACGCCGGGGGTGCTCGACTGCAGCGGGTAGCCGGCGATCTGGCGGCTGGATTCGCGCTGGTTGTAACCCAGTTCGGTGCGGAAGTTGATGTTCTCGGTGATCGCGAAGCGGCCATCGAAGTACACCGAGTCGCGCTTGACCGGATACATCACGTGCATCTGGTCGTTGGCGTTGCTGACGTCACCGGTGAACGGGGTGGTATTGGTCAGGTGGTAGTTGCCCGGCAGGGTCGGGTCGGTGCCACGGTTGAGCGAATAGCCGCAGCCCGCGGTCGCGGTGCAGCCCGGGCCGCGCAGGCCGGTGATCTGGCCGTACTGGCTCAGCGTGGTCCAGTTGGTGGCATCGTTCGGGTGACGGTCGGTCATGCCGTACTGGCTGAACCAGCGGTCACGCGCCCAGACGCCCTTTTCTTCGGCGTGCTCGGCCGAGAAGGTCAGCGAGATGCGGTCATTGCTCCAGCCGGTGACCACGTCGAAGCGCGAGCGTTCGCCGTCGCCTTGGCTGTACTGGCCGTGGTAGGCGTTGACGGTGGTGCCGGTGACGTTGCTGCGGGTGATGATGTTGACCACGCCGGCCATCGCGTCCGAGCCGTAAATGGCCGACGCGCCGTCCTTCAGTACTTCAATGCGTTCCACTGCCGACACCGGCAGGGTGGACACGTCCTGGTAGCCCGAGGTGCTGATGCCCAGGCGCTTGCCGTTGACCAGCACCAGGGTGCGCTGGGTGCCCAGGTTGCGCATGTCGATGTAGGTACCGCCAGCGTTCTCACCGGCGGTCAGCGCATTGGCGCGGCTGATGGTCGGGCTGCCCATGGCGGTGACGTTCTGCAGAATGTCAGCAACCGAGCTGAAGCCCTGCTTTTCGATGTCGTTGCGGCTGATCGCGAAGACCGGCTGCGCGGTTTCAACGTCGACCTGGCGGATGCGCGAACCGGTGATCTCGATGCGGTCCAGGTTGGTGGTGTTGGCCGTGTCCTGTGCCATGGCCGGGGCGGCCATCAGGCCGGCAGTCCCTGCAACCAGGGCATAGCGGATCGCTTGTCCCAGTACGTTGGTGCGTGAATTCATGAAGGCTCTCTCTCGTTTGAATCTGGATCAAAAGAGGTGGCGGGGATCCCAAGTACCCCGCCTCCCCGAAAAACCAGCCGTCAAGTGAGGCTGGTGTCTCGATATTTGTCCGGTTCTTAACGCCGTGTAAAGCGTTCGTTCACTTTTTTCATGAAAAAGTAACAAACGGGAGAAATCTTCTGTGGAATCAGCGCTTTGTGATGTTGGCGTGAATTTTCGCGCGTGTCCAGATGTGTCGGAATATGTCGGATTGGTGCGTTGCACAAGAAAAATTGCGCACCGGATCACAGGAACGCGCTCCCTTAGGGGCGCGTTTTGTTTCACGATTGCGCGGAAAGGCCCGGGCGCGTGGCGACGCGCTTGTTGGACCGGCGCACACCGGTCATGGGGCGCGGTGTGGCTCTACGCTACGAAGGGGCGGAACTGGACACCCAGCCCGGCCATGCCGTCGGCTTCGCCCAGCAGGTCGGCCCGCAGCAGGGGGCGGGCATCGATGAATGCCTGCGGCAGGATCAACGCCAGGCGGTTGTCGTCGGCGGTCAGTTCCAGCGCCGGCAACGGGGTGTCTTCATGTGCGCGGTTGAGCAGTACCGCCAGGCGCAGCAGGGCGGTCATGCGCCGGGCCGGCTGCAGCAGGCGCTCGGGCAGGGCATCGAACGCGGTCTTGGACACGTTGCGGCGATGGCTGCGCACCATCGCCGCCAGCAGTTGCTGCTCCTGGCGCGAGAAGCCAGCAATGTCCGAATTCTCCAGCACGTAGCTGCCGTGCACGTGGTAGCCACTGTGGGCGATCATCAGCCCCAGCTCGTGCAGGCGCGCGGCCCAACCCAGCATGCGTGCGTCGTCCGCATCCAGCTTCCAGCGGTCCTCGACCTGCGCGAGCAGGTCGAGCGCGGTGCTTTCCACCCCTGCGGCCAGGGCGGTGTCGATGCCATAACGCAGGGTCAGCGCGTCGACCGATTCGTCACGCAGGTCGTTCTCGCTGGCGCGGCCCAGGATGTCGTACAGAATGCCTTCGCTCATCGCGGCTTTGCTGACCAGCAGCTTCTGCAGGCCCAAGGCCTGGAACGCGGCTTCCAGCACCAGGATGCCGCCGGCGATGATCGGCCGGCGCTCGGCGGACAACCCCGGCAGGTTGATGTCTTCGATCTTCTTCGCTTTCAACAGCTCGTCACGCAGCTGCGGCAGCGCCTCGGCGGTGATCGCGCCCTTGCTCAGCTTCATGCTGGCGCAGATCTCGCTGATCGCCTTGTGCGTGCCCGAGGAGCCCAGCGCTTCCTGCCAGCCCAGCGCGCGGTACTTGGTGGCGAACTGCTGGAACTCGGCACCGATCTCGGTCAGGGCGTCCTTCCATCGCCGCTTGCTCAGCTTGCCGCCGGGGAAGAAGCGCCGCGTGCTGGCAATGCAGCCGGCCTGCAGGCTTTCGCGTTCCAGGGTCTGCATGCCCTGGCCGATGATGAACTCGGTGGAGCCACCGCCAATGTCGATCACCAGCCGGCGCTGGTCGGGCTTGGGCGGCTGCGCATGGGCCACGCCCAGATAGATCAGGCGGGCCTCTTCGCGCCCGCTGACCACCTCAATGGCGTAGCCCAACGCGGTTTCAGCGGGCATCAGGAAGGCCTGCGGCGAACGCAGCTGGCGCACCGTGTTGGTCGCCAGGGCGCGGACGCGCGTGGCGGGAATGCCACGCAGGCGCTGGCCGAACCGGGCCAGGCATTCCAACGCGCGCTGGCGGGCTTCGGCGGACAGCCCGCCCTTGCCATCCAGGCCGTCGGCCATGCGCACGGTTTCGCGCAGACGATCCACCACGCGCAGCTGCCCGAGCGTGTAGCGCGCGATGACCATGTGGAAACTGTTGGAGCCCAGGTCGATGGCGGCGAGCAGGTCGCCATCCTGCAGTGCGGGGGGAGTCGTGGAGGTATGCGGCATGGCGGAATGGTAGCCGAAGCGGGGTGCCGCTCGTCACCGCGCGGTCTTCACATGGGGGCGTTGCGACTATCGGTCGCGGCGTTGCCCGGTAGGTGCCCACCGTTGGTGGGCACGCAAGGAATCCCGACCAACGGTCGGGATCTACCGATGGCGTTGTTGCAGGGCCTAGAGGCCCTGCATCAACGCCATCTGCGCCGAATGCGGCGGCTCGTCGTGGCCGGGCACGCACTTGCGGTACTCACCGTCGGCATGCAGTTCCCAGGCGTTGAGATTGTCGTCCAGATAGTTCTGCAGCACCTCGCGGTAGACGCGACGGGCCAGTTCCGGGTCCAGGATCGGGAAGCAGGTCTCCACCCGGCGCAGCAGGTTGCGCTCCAGCCAGTCGGCGCTGGCGCAGTACAGCTCCGAGGCCCCGTCATTGCCGAACCAGTACACCCGGCTGTGTTCCAGGAAGCGGCCGACGATCGAGCGCACCCGGATGTTCTCCGACACCCCGGGCACGCCCGGGCGCAGGGTGCAGGCTCCGCGCACGATCAGGTCGATCTGTACGCCCGCCTGCGTGGCGGCGTAGAGCGCGCGCACCACCTGCGGCTCGTTCAGGGCATTCATCTTGGCGATGATCCGCCCCGGGCGACCACCGGCAGCCAGGCGCATCTCGCGTTCGATCTTCTGCAGCAGCCCGTTGTGCAGGGTGAACGGCGACTGCAGCAGGCGCTTCAGCCGGGTCTTCGGGGCCAGCCCGGACAGCTGCTGGAACAGCAGGTGCACGTCGTTGCCGATGTCCGCATCGGCGGTGATCAGGCTGAGGTCGGTGTAGGCCCGTGCGGTGCCGCTGTGGTAGT
>JAEXNZ010000393.1 GCA_023439425.1 Pseudomonadota bacterium | reverse complement strand
GATCATGTCGGCCGCGCCCATCTTGCCGAACCACTCGGAATTGAAGCGGACTTCGGTCTTGTCGCGGTCCAGCACCTTGAACACCTGCTCCTCATAGGTGCGGGCGTTGGCCAGCACGTCGTCCTTGCTGAGCGGCTTGCGGGTGGCGTTCTTGCCGGACGGGTCGCCGATCATGCCGGTGAAGTCACCGATCAGGAAGATGACCTGGTGGCCCAGATCCTGGAACTGGCGCAGCTTGTTCAACAGCACGGTGTGGCCCAGGTGCAGGTCCGGCGCGGTGGGGTCGAAGCCGGCCTTCACCCGCAACGGGCGGCCGCTTTCCAGCCGCTGGCGCAGCTCCTCGAGCTTGAGGATCTCATCGGCCCCGCGGCCGATCTGGGCAAGGGCTTGATCAATCGATGACACGTTGCAACTCCCGGCGGTGCCGTATTTACATGAATGACGTTAAGTACAAGTTAACCGCAAGTGCTTCACAAAAGCCAATAGGCACAAGGGTTTGACGCGATATTTATAGGTGTCTATGGTAACCGGCGTTTAGGCCCGAGTTGCCGGGTCAGCCAGGAACCGCTCGACGATGCTCAACTCCGATCAAGGCCGCGCCCGCAAGCAACGCTTCAAGGAACGTCTCCACGTTCTTCACGACACTGCCCTCCATCGGAAGCTCAAGCAGCACCTGCCGGCGGCCTTCAACGAGCGCTGGACCCGCCGTCACTGGATGCACGCCAGCCTGTTCGCCACCATCGGCGCGCTGGTGGCCACTATTGTGCCGGGCTTCTCGCACACCATCGACGGCCCGTACTCGGCCGATCATTCCACCCTGGCCCTGCCGCTGCCGCCGCTGTCGGCCGAACGCCAGATCCAGACCCCGGGTGACAGCTGGCAGGTGCTGCGCGTGCAGCGCGGCCAGACCCTGAGCGACCTGTTCGACGAAGCCGGCATTCCGGCCACGGTAATGCACCAGGTGCTGGACCACCCGGGCGTGCGCGATTCGCTGGTGAAGCTGCGTCCGGGCACTGAGATTGCCTTCGATGTACCGCTTTCCGGCGATCTGCGCGCCATCCGCTACAATCGCGACGGCGACAACCGCGTGGAGTTGAGCCTGAAGGACGGCAAGATCAGCGAGCAGGTCACCAAGCGCGAGAGTTCCACCCGCCGGGTGGTGACCAGCGGCGAGATCACCAGTTCGCTGTACGCGGCGGCGCGCAAGGCCGGGCTGTCGCCTTCGGCCATTGCGACGATGACCGACGAGATCTTCAAGTACGACATCGACTTCTCCAAGGACATCCAGCCGGGCGACCGCTTCAGCGTGGTGCTGGATGAAACCTGGCGCGAAGGCGAAAAGGTGGACACCAGCAAGATCCTGGCGGCCACGTTCACCTCGGATGGCAAGACCTACAGCGGCTTCCGCTTCGACCGCAACGGCAAGTCGGAGTACTTCGACGTCAGCGGCCGCCCGCTGAAGAAGAGCTTCATCCGCATGCCGATTCCGTTCGCGCGGTTGAGCTCGACCTTCGGCGCACGCCGCCACCCGGTGCTGGGCAAGATGCGCATGCACAAGGGGGTGGACTACGCCGCGCGCACCGGCACCCCGATCATGGCCGCCGGCGACGCCCGCGTGCAGTTCGCCGGCGTGCAGCGCGGCTACGGCAACGTGGTGATCCTGGACCACGGCAAGGGACACACCACCCTGTACGGGCACATGTCGCGCTTCGGCAAGATCAAGACTGGCCAGCGTGTGGCCCAGGGCACGGTGATCGGCTACGTCGGCTCGACCGGTCTGGCCACCGGCCCGCACCTGCACTACGAATTCCGCGTCAACGGCGTGCACCGCAATCCGCTGTCGGTGACCATGCCGCCGCCGGAGCCGTTGAAGGGGGCTGAGCTGGTGGCCTTCCGTGCGCAGACCGCGCCGGCGCTGGCCCGTATCCAGGGCATGGAGAAGCTGATCTATGCCGATGCCAGCCCGGCTCCGCAGGCTGCGCAGGCGGATAAGGCAACGGCCAGTGCGGCCAAGCCGGTCAAGAACGGGCGGGGTTGAGCCTGGCAGCCACGCAGGGCGTGGCTCTACGGGTCTGGGATTGCGATGATGGGCGGGTTCTCTTTCGGGACCCGCCTTTTTCATGACTGCCGTTGACCCTGCCCTTCCCCTCTACCTGGGCCTGATGTCGGGCACCAGCGCCGATGGCATCGATGCCGCGCTGGTGCATTTTCCTGCTGAAGGGGGATGCCGCTTCGTGCACGGGCACACGCACCCGTGGGAACCGGGGTTGCGCGCGGAACTGATCGCGCTGGGCGAAGGCGGCAGTGTGGACTCACTGGACACGCTGGGCCGCATCGACGCGCAGATTGGCCTGACCTTTGCCGACGCCGCCACTGCGCTGCTGCAGGCCAGCGGCGTGAACCGCGCGCAGGTCCGGGCGATCGGCTCGCACGGCCAGACGGTGCGCCACCGGCCGCTGGCCGATCCGGCTTTCACCCTGCAGCTGGGCGATGCCAACCGAATTGCCGAAGCGACCGGCATCACGACGGTGGCCGACTTCCGCCGCCGCGACGTGGCCGCCGGCGGCCAGGGCGCGCCGCTGATGCCGGCGTTCCATCTGGCCATGCTGGGCCGCAGCGACGAGGACCGCGCGATCCTCAACCTGGGCGGCATTGCCAACCTGACCCTGATTCCGCGTGGCGGCACGCCGCGCGGTTTTGACACCGGCCCGGCCAACGCGCTGATGGATGCGTGGTGCCAGCGGCACCAGGGCGTGCCGTTCGATGCGGACGGGGCCTTCGCGGCCAGCGGCCAGGTCGATGAGGCGCTGCTGGCGCAGTGGCTGGCCGAGCCGTGGTTCGCCCTGCCCCCGCCGAAGAGCACCGGGCGCGAGCAGTTCCATCTGGCGTGGGCGGAGACCGCGTTGGCCGGAAGGACGCTGGCCGCTGCCGACGTGCAGGCGACCCTGCTGGAACTGACTGCTGCCACCGTGGCCGCCGCCCTGCTGGCGCACCTGCCGGCCGTGCGCCGGGTGCTGGTGTGCGGCGGTGGCGTGCGCAATCCGCAGCTGCTGCAGCGGCTCAGCGCGCGGCTGCCGGGCGTGGTGGTGGAGTCCAGCGCGGTGCACGGGCTGGATCCGGACTACATGGAAGCGATGGGCTTTGCCTGGCTGGCACAGCGGACCCTGGACGGGATGGCGGGCAACCTGCCGAGCGTGACCGGGGCCGCGGGGCCGCGGATTCTGGGCGCGATCCATCCGGCCTAGGTGAACGCAGCAGGTCTGGCGTTCCGCGGGCGTATTGCCCGCGCCCCAAGGCAGGCGCATGATCGACCCTGTTGTGCCGTGGGGGCGGTGCTGTACGCAAGGGGAGAACACATGGCCGATCTGGTGCTGCGCGATCTTGATCCGCTGCTCGACGAACGCATCCGTCGCGTCGCCGTGGCGCGCGGGTGGACGCGCGAGTACACCTGCGTGGTGCTGCTGGAGCAGGGGCTGTTCTCCAGTGAGCTGGAGGTGCGCCATGGGTTCCAGAACCCGGAAGTGGACGCCCTGGCCGATGCGATCGCGGCGCTGCAGGCGCTGCCGGATGCGAAGTCGTTCTGACGTTACGTGGTTGCCGGCCAGCGGCCGGCACTACCGGGCGGCGGCGCGTCGCTGCTGCCAGATCAGGCCCAGACACAGCAGCACCACCGGGATGGCAATCAGCGCGGTGCCGATGAAGAACAGCGCGTAGCCCTCCAGCAGGGTGCGGCCCTGCGCCAGGCTCTGCACCGCCCAGCCGGACAAGCCCTTCAGCGCCTTGCCGGGCATGGCATAGAACGAGCTGAGCAGCGCGTACTGGGTGGCGGTGTAGCCAATGCTGGTCAGGCTGGACATGTAGGCGATCAGCGCGGTGCCGGCGAAACCGCTGGCGACGTTGTCGATGGCCATGGCCACGGCGAAATGGGTGGTGTCCGGGCCCATGTAGGCCAGCCAGGCGAAGGCCAGGTTTGAACACGGCCCCAGCACCGCACCGACCACCAGGGTGACCAGCACGCCCCAGCGCACCGCGATCAGCCCGGCCAGGGCGATGCCGACGAAGGTGGCCACCAATCCGACCGAGCCGCGCACGGCACCGACTACATCCTCGTCCAGACCCAGGTCCACATAGAACGGGTTGGCCATCGGACCCATGATGAAGTCGGCCATGCGGTAGGCGCTGATGGCGACCAGGATCAGGATGGCCCCACTGCGGTGCTCCTTGATGAAGGCCACGAACGGGCCGACCACGGCGTCGAACAGGCCGCGCGGGGTCCACAGCGCGGCGGTCTGGCCCTGCCCTCCTGCCGTCTGCCGTGCGGGCTCGTCAGCCACCAGCACGGCCGCCACGCCGACCATCATCAGCACGGCCATGAGTTCGTAGGAGATCTGCCAGCCCAAGCGCGAGGCGACCAGCAGGATCAGCGCGTCGGTGACCAGCAGGGCGCTGCGGTAGCCGAGCGCGGACGACGAGGTGAGCAGGCCGAGCTGCTCACTGTCCTTGGCGCTTTCAATACGCCACGCATCGATGACGATGTCCTGGGGGGCCGAGGCGAAGGCGACGATGACGGCCATGACCCCGAACACCACGATGTGTTCCCAGGCAATGCCCAGGAACTGGATGTGGCCGCCCTTGGGCTGCACCAGCGCCATGCCGACCAGGCCGGCGGCAACCACGATCTGCGACAGCAGCATCCAGCCACGGCGACGGCCGAGGCGGGCGAAACCGGGCACGTCGGTGCGGTCGACAATCGGAGCCCACAGGAACTTCAGCGTATAGGCCAGGCCGACCCACGACAGGAAGCCGATGGTGCTGAGGTCGATGCCTTCCTTGCGCATCCAGAAGCCGAGCGTGTTGCCGACCAGGTAGATCGGCAGGCCGGAGCTGAAGCCGAGCAGCAGCATGGCCATGACCTTGTGATCGGTCAGGTTGGCCAGCACCCGCTGCCACGGGCGTTGGCGCTTGGCAGCAGCCGCTTCACTCATGGAGCGTAGTCCACCGTGAACGGGGCATGGTCGGAGAAGCGCTCGTCGCGGTAGATCGAGCAGCTGCGCAGGCGCTCACGCAGACCGGGGCTGACGAACTGGTAGTCGATGCGCCAACCGACGTTTTTGGCACGCGCGGCACCGCGGTTGCTCCACCAGGTGTAGTCCTCGCCCTGCGGGTGCAGCAGGCGATAGGCGTCGGTCCAGCCCTGGCCGGCGGCGATGTCCATGGCCTGGTCGGTGTCCACGCACTGGCCGTTGAGCCAGTCGCGCTCGGGCGGCAGGCAGCCGGAGTTCTTCTGGTTGGACTTCCAGTTCTTGATGTCCAGCGCCGAACGCACGATGTTCCAGTCGCCGCACAGCACGTAGTCGCGGCCGCTGGCCAGCCACTGCGCCAGGATCGGCCGCAGCCATTCCATCACCTCGTACTTGAAGCCCTGGCGCAGGTCGCCGGAGCTGCCGGAGGGGATGTAGAACGAGACCACGCTGAGATTGCCGTAACGGGCCTCGATATAGCGACCTTCGTCGTCGAACGGAGCCCAGCCCAGCGAGGTGATGACCTGGTCGGGCTCCTTCTTGCTGTAGATGGCCCCGCCGCTGTAGCCCTTCTTGGTGATCGCGTCGCGGTAGAAGCAGTGGTGACCGTCCGGGCGGAACATGGGGTCGGCCAGCTGGTCTTCCTGGGCCTTGGTTTCCTGGATGCACAGCACGTCGGCATTCTGGGCGCGGAACCAGTCAAGGAAACCCTTGCTGGCGGCGGAGCGGATGCCATTGGCGTTGAAACTGATGATGCGCATGCGATTCCAGGGTTGGTGCGGGAACCGACAAAGCATACCGGGTTGCCCGGGCCGGCGGCTGGCCGGATCCGCTGCTGGGGCCTGCGACGGCTGGCCGCGAGCCTGAATTGGGGCCAATGCATTAGCATCTGCGCTCCAAAGAGAATTGAATAGTCCTTAGATGAGCGACCATCGTTACCGTTTCCTGCAGCTGGCGCTGACCGCCGACGCGCTGCGTTTTGGCCAGTTCACCCTGAAGTCGGGCCGGCTGAGCCCCTATTTCTTCAACGCCGGCCGTTTCGACTCCGGTGCCCGCATGGCCCAGCTGGCGGCCTGCTACGCCGACGCGGTGGAAGCCACCGGGCTGAAGTTCGACGTGGTGTTCGGCCCGGCCTACAAGGGCATTCCGCTGGCCACCGCCACCGCCTGTGAGTTCGCCCAGCGCGGCCGCGACCTGCCGCTGTCGTTCAACCGCAAGGAAGCCAAGGACCACGGTGAAGGCGGCAACCTGATCGGCGCGGACATGAATGGCAAGCGCGTGCTGATCGTCGATGACGTGATCACCGCCGGTACCGCGATCCGCGAGGCCCTGACCATCATCAAGGGCGCTGGCGGCACGCCGGCCGGCATCGTGGTGGCGTTGGACCGCCAGGAGATCGCCTCGGAAACCGACCGCCGCTCGGCGGCCCAGTCGGTGGCCGAAGAAGCCGGAATTCCGGTGGTGGCAGTCGCCACGCTGGCCGATCTGCTTGATTTTGCCTCCGGAAATCCGGAACTTGTCGGGTACCGGCAGCCGCTGGAGGACTACAGGTCCCGTTACGGCAGCCGTCCTACGCGTTGATTGCAGCAGGGGGCTGCTCACCATGTCCAGGTTCACCACGTTATCGCTGACCGCCACTGCGCTGGCCCTGCTGATGGCTGCGCCTGCGCTGCAGGCGCAGCAACAGCAGGCACCCAAGTACCAGAATGTGCAGGCCAAGCCGAAAAAGCTGTACTGCTGGAACAAGGGCAATGAGCGGATCTGCAGCGATGCCCTGCCGCAGGACGCGGTGAACAGCGCACGCGAGGAGTTCGGGGTGAAGAGCGGCCTGCGCCGGGGCAGCGTGGACCGCACCCTGACCGAAGAGGAGCGCGCCACCGAAGCGGTGGCCGCTGCGCAGCGCCAGCTGGACCAGGCCGCTGAGGAAACCCGTCAGCGCACCGAACAGGCCATGCTGTCCACCTATGAAAACGAGGATGACCTGCGCCGGGTGTTCACCGAACGCACCGGCATTCTGGACAACAACGTGCAGACCGCCAGCTACAACGTTGCCAGCCTGCGCGATGCCCTGGTGACCCTGCTGTCCGGTGCCGGCGACCGCGAGCTGTCGGGGCAGCCGGTGACGGCCAAGCAGACCCAGGATATCCGCCAGCGCCATTCCGAACTCGTGGCGCAGCAACGCCTGCAGGCCTCGTTCATCGCCCAGCGCGAAGCGTTGGATACGGAAATCGAGGAAACGTTGCAGCGGTACCGGGTGTTGAAGGGGACCGCAGTGGCGAACGACCCGCGCGGTTGATCCCGATTTTTATGGCTTTTTTACGCTCGCCCGCTGGGGCGGGCGTGGCGTGTTTACGCGGCTGAGGCGGACGATGGCGATCTGACGTGGAGTGGTTCCACCTGGACGTCCCATGAGCCTGATTCTGCCTGTTGTTGCCGCCGCTGCTGCAACGCCGCCTACCCTGCCCGCCTGGCTTGCCCTGGTCTGCGGCGTGCTGGTGATCGTTGCCGCCGCTTACCTCCTGTACGTCGTGCTTGCGCCCGAAAAGTTCTGATCGGAGCCGACCATGACCGAGATTCTTCTGATCATTCTGGCCAGCATCGTGCTGGCCTTTCCGCTTGGGCTGTACCTGGCCCGGGTGATGCGCGGCGGCCCGATGGCCGGCGACGCGCTGTTCGGGCTGATTGAAAAGCCCCTGTACTGGGCGCTGGGGGTTAACCCGGCGCGCGGCATGAGCTGGCGCGGCTATGTGGGCGCGTTCCTGCTCAGCAACGTGGTGATCGCGGTGCTGGTGCAGATCGTGTTCATGACCCAGGCCTGGCTGCCGTTCAACCCGGACCAGATTCCCAACATGCGTTGGGATACCGCGCTGCACACAATGGTGTCGTTCCTGACCAACACCAACCAGCAGCACTACTCCGGCCAGGCGCAGCTGTCGTACTTCGCGCAGATGACCGCGATCACCGGCCTGCAGGTGGTCACGCCGATGATGGGCCTGGCCCTGCTCGTGGCGACGCTGCGTGCGTTGTTCGTCAAGACCGACGCGATCGCGGCCACCGCGCAGGCCGAGCCGGTTGCCAACGGTGACCGTCTGGTCAACGTCGGCAACTACTACGCCGACGTCGTGCGTTCGTGCGTGCGCTTCCTGCTGCCGCTGTGCCTGCTGTGGGCGGTGCTGCTGACCAGCCAGGGCGTTCCGTCCACGCTGGCCGGTGGCCCGATCGCGACGCCGATCGACGCATCGGCCGGCATGGAAGGCCAGAAGCTGCCGCTGGGTCCGGTTGCCGCGATGGTGGCGGCCAAGCAGCTCGGTGCCAATGGCGGCGGCTGGTATGGCCCCAACAGTAGCGTGCCGCTGGAAAACCCGACCCCGCTGGCCAATGCCATCGAAATCGTCAGCATCCTGCTGATTCCGATCGCCGTGGTGTTCATGCTGGGTGCGTTCACCGGGCGCAAGCGCCTGGCCGGCCTGGTGTTCGGCTGCATGCTGGCGATGTCCAGCGTCTCGGTCGCGGCGACGGTGTGGCTGGAAGGCTACTCCTCGACTGCCAGCAGCCCGCTGCTGATGGAAGGCAAGGAAGTGCGCTTCGGTTCCGATGGCACCGCGCTGTGGGCGGCCGTGACCACCCAGGTGACCAACGGTTCGGTCAACGGCATGCATGACTCGCTGAGTCCGCTGGCCGGTGCCGTACCGATGATCAACATGCTGGTCGGCGCGATCTGGGGCGGTATTGGCTGCGGCCTGCTGCAGTTCATCGTCTACATGCTGCTGGGTGTGTTCCTGGCCGGCCTGATGACCGGCCGTACCCCGGAACTGCTGGGGCGCAAGCTGGAAACCCCGCAGATCCGCCTGCTGGCGCTGCTGATCCTGCTGCAGCCGATCACGCTGCTGGTGCTGACCGGCATCACCCTGGCCGTGCCGTCGCTGACCGGCAATTCCAACCCCGGCTTCCATGCGGTCAGCCAGGTGTTCTACGAGTACGTGTCGGCGTTCGCCAACAACGGTTCCGGCTTTGAAGGGCTTGGCGACGCCACGCCGTGGTGGAACCTGACCTGCGCGCTGGTGCTGATCCTGGGCCGCTACCCGCTGCTGATTGTGCCGCTGATCATCTGCGCGCAGCTGGCGGCCAAGCGTCGCGCCCCGGAAACCGCCGGCACGCTGCAGCTGGAAACGCCCACCTTCGGCATCACCCTGATCGCGGTGATCGTCATTCTGACTGTGTTGCAGTTCATGCCGGCACTGGTGCTGGGCCCCGTGGCCGACCACCTGTCGTTGACCCTGCAGTGAGACAAGATTCCATGAGCACTCTTCCCTTGAATGCGTCTTCCCCCCGCCGCCAGCGCCTGCTGGACGGGGCCGGCCTGCGCCGCGCCCTGCGCGATTCGGTGATCAAGCTGTCGCCGCGTCACCTGGTCCACAGCCCGGTCATGGCGGTGGTCATGGTCGGCACGCTGGTGGCGCTGCTGGTCACCCTGACCGGCAACGCACCGTTGGGCTTCGGCCTGACCGTCACCGCGATCCTGCTGCTGACGGTGCTGTTCGGCAACTTCGCCGAAGCGGTGGCCGAGGCCCGTGGCCGCGGCCAGGCCGCGTCGCTGCGCCGTGCCCGTCAGGACCTCACCGCACGTCGTCTGGCCGCCGCCCATGCCGGTGCCAGCGAAACCCATGTGCCGGCGGCGGAACTGCGCCCGGGCGACCACGTGATCGTCAGTGCCGGCGAACTTGTGCCGGCCGATGGCGAAATCGTGCAGGGCCTGGCCACCATCAACGAAGCGGCGGTGACCGGTGAATCGGCCCCGGTGCTGCGAGAAGCCGGTACCGACCGCAGCGGTGTGATCGGTGGCACGAAGGTGCTGTCCGACCAGATCATCGTCAAAGTCACCGCCGAACCCGGCAACAGCTTCCTCGACCGCATGATCGCGCTGGTCGAAGGGGCCAACCGCCAGAAGACGCCGAATGAAATCGCGCTGACCCTGCTGCTGGCGGCCATGACCCTGACCTTCCTGGTCGTGGTGGCCACGCTGCCGGCGATCGGTTCGTTCGTCGGCGTCAATGTCGACCCGCTGCTGCTGATCGCCCTGCTGGTGTGTCTGATCCCGACCACCATCGGCGGCCTGCTGCCGGCCATCGGTATCGCCGGCATGAACCGCGCGCTGGCCGCCAACGTGCTGGCCAAGTCCGGCAAGGCGGTGGAAGTAGCCGGTGACGTCGATGTGCTGCTGCTGGACAAGACTGGCACCATCACCCACGGCGACCGCCAGGCCACCCACTTCCATGCGTTGGCGGGCATCGATGCCACCCAGCTGCGCGAGGCGGCGCTGCTGTCCTCGCTGGCCGACCCGACCCCGGAAGGCAAGTCGATCGTGCGCCTGGCGCGCGAACAGGGCTGCGCCACCGCCGAACCGGACCGCGCGGAGTACCTGGCCTTCACCGCGCAGACCCGCATGAGCGGCGTTGACCTCGAGGGCGGTCGCCGCATCCGCAAGGGTGCCTCGGACGCGATTACGGCCTATGTCCGCGAGCAGGGCGGCGCGGTGCCGGCCGAGCTGTCCGGCCGCGTCGAACAGGTGGCACGCACCCGTGCCACCCCGCAGCTGGTGTGCGAAGGCCGCCACGTGCTGGGG
>JAEXNZ010000370.1 GCA_023439425.1 Pseudomonadota bacterium | reverse complement strand
CGCCACCGGGGTTAGCAGACGGAAGGGACGGGCGGGAAGAAGAGGAAGGTGGCTCATTTGGGTTCAAACTCCTTCGGCGCGTCGCGGCCCAGCAGGTAGCGGGCAGGGTTGTTGTCCAGGCGGTCGCTGACCCGGCGCAGGTCACGGATCAGCCCGCGCAGCTCGGTCAGGGTCGGGCCCAGCTGGCCCAGGCCGTCGTTGGCGAAGCTGTTGATGGCGGCGCGGTTCTCACCGAGGATCGAGTCGGCATTGCCAGCCGCCGAATCGAGTTTGGTCAGCGTGGTTTCCAGCTTGTTGAGGATCGGCGGCAACTGCTGCACCAGGTTGGTGTCCAGGCGCTGGATGGTGCCGTTGGTGGTCTTCAGGGTCTGGTCCAGGCTGCGCGCGGCGTCGCGCGCGCTGAGCAGCAGCGCCTGGGTACCCTGGTCGCGGTCGGCCAGGCCGCCGCTGATGGTTTCCAGATTGGCCAGGGTGGAGTTGATCGCGGCCACGTTGCGGTCGCTCAGGATCTGGTCCATGCGCTCGACAATGCGGTTGGCCACGTCGGTGATGTTCTGCAGCGCAGACGGCGTGGTTGGAATGATCGGGGCGGGGTCCTTGTTCACCGCGGTCAGCGCCTGTGCCTGCGGGGTGCCGCCGGTGAGCTGGATGATGGACGGGCCGGTCAGGCTGGTGATGGCCAGCTTGGCGCGGGTGTCGGTCTTGATCGGGGTGTTGGAATTGAGGCGGATGCGGGCCACCACCTGGCGCGGATCATCCGGCACCAGGTTGAGTTCGGTGATCGAGCCGACCGCGATGCCGTTGTACTGCACCGGGCTGCCCACCGAAAGGCCGGTGACGGCCTCGCGGAACACCACGCGGTACTCGGTCCAGGTGCGGTCAGAGGAATACTTGGCGGCCCACAAGCCGAAGGCCAGAAGGGCCAGCCCGACTATCAGGGTGAACGCGCCGATCAGTACGTAATTGGCTTTGGTTTCCATGGGTCACTCACTCTTTGGCCGCGCGGGCAGCGCGTGCACGGGGGCCGTGGAAATACTCCTGGATCCACGGGTGCTCCAGTTGTTCAATTTCATGCAGCGGGGCATTGGCAATCACCTGCTTGTCGGCCAGCACCGCCACCCGGTCGCAGATCGCGTACAGGGTGTCCAGGTCATGGGTGATCAGCATCACGGTCAGCCCCAGTGCTTCCTGCAGGGTCTTGATCAGGCGGTCGAAGGCGGCCGCGCCAATCGGGTCGAGCCCGGCAGTGGGCTCGTCCAGGAACAGCAGCGGCGGGTCCAGCGCCAGCGCCCGGGCCAGGCCGGCGCGCTTGCGCATGCCGCCGGACAGCTGCGAGGGCAGCTTGTTGATCGCATCGGCGGGCAGGCCGGCCAGCTTTACCTTCAGCAGGGCCAGCTCGTAGTGCCAGCGCTCGGGCAGCTCGCGGTGGTGTTCCTTCAGCGGCACCTGCACGTTCTCGCCCACGCTCAGCGACGAGAACAGCGCCCCATCTTGGAACAGCACGCCGGTGTTGCGCTCGATGTGCAGGCGATCGGCTGGCTTTTCCGAACGCGCATCCACGCCCAGCACTTCAATCTGCCCTGCATCGGGATGCCGCAGGCCGAGGATGCTGCGCATCAACACCGACTTGCCGGTGCCCGAACCGCCGACCACGCCAAGGATTTCACCGCGGCGCACGTCCAGGTCCAGGTTGTCATGCACGGTCTGGCTGCCGAACCGGTTGGTCAGCCCGCGCACGCGGATGGCCAGGCCGTCGCCGTCTTCCAGGCGCTCGATGCGGTCGGTTTCGATCAGGGCGTCTTCAGTACTCATCACCAATCCATGTGCATGAACCACAACGCGGCGAACGCGTCGATGATGATCACCAGCGAGATGGTCTGCACCACGCTGGAGGTGGTGCGTTCGCCCACCGACTGCGCGGTGCCTTCCACCTTCAGCCCTTCCAGGCAGCCGATCAGGCCGATCACCGCGGCGAACACCGGGGCCTTGGCCAGGCCGACCAGCATGTGCCGCACCTCGATGGTGTCGTGCAGGCGGGCCAGGTACATCTGCGGGGGGATATCCAGGTCGAAGGCACCGACGGTGACGCCACCGGCCAGGCCGGCGACCATCGCCACGAAGGTCAGCAGCGGCAGGGTGATCATCAATGCGATCAGCCGCGGCAGCACCAGCAGGTCGACCGGATCCAGCCCCAGCGTCTTGATCGCGTCGATTTCCTCACGCGCTTTCATCGAACCGATCTGTGCGGTGAACGCACTGGCGGTACGGCCGGCCAGCACGATCGCGGTCAGCAGCACGGCGAATTCGCGCAGGAAGGCAATGCTGACCAGTTCCACCACGTAAATTTCCGCGCCGAAGTCGCGCAGGATGGTGGAGCCGAGGAAGGCGATCACCGCGCCCACCAGGTAGGACAGCAGCGCCACCAGCGGCACCGCATCCAGCCCGACCTGCTCCATGTGGTGCACGGTGGCGGTCAGGCGCAGGCGGCGCGGCTGGCGCAGCAGCCGTCCGGCCTTGACCAGATTTTCGCCGAGGAAGCTGGCCAAGGCGACGATGTTCTGGCCCACGCCGTGCATGCTGCGGCCCAGGCGCTCCAGCGCGGCCAGCACGCCGAAGTCGCGCTTGGGCTTGGGTCGGTCGTCGGCCACCTCTTCGATGGTGCACACCAGTGCCTGGTGTTCGGCGCGGAACTGCAGTGCCTCCTCGCCCAGATTGGCGCGGTGGGCCACGCGCAGCACCTGCAGCACGCCAGCCGAGTCGAGCTGGGTGATGCCGTTGGCGTCAATGCCGGTGACCTGTTCGGGCACGCCGCGCAGCGCTTCGGCCGCGTCCAGCGCGGTGCGCAATGTCCACTGGCCGGACAGCCGGATAAGCCCGGGGTCCTGTGGATCCTGTTCGAGTCGGGGAGGTTGGTTTGGCGTCATTGGGGCGTCCTGCATCCAGCATAACCTGTCTGTGTGCAGGCCCTGTAGTGCCGGCCGCTGGCCGGCTCTCGTGATGCGGGTAATACTACGGCGCATGTCTGCCGACGCACCCGCCATTGCCACCCCACCGGCCACCTACGCACAGCGGGTGGCCTTCGTTTCCGAAATCGCCGGGCGCCTGCACAGCTATGGCACCACTGCACAGCGCCTGGAAGCGGCGGTGGTGGCGCTTTCGCAGCAGCTGGACCTGGATTGCGCGCCGTGGTCGAACCCGACCGGGCTGATTCTCAGCTTCAGCGACCCGACCAAGGCGATCGGTTCGTCGGACATCACCCGCGTGATCCGTCTCGCCCCGGGCGAAAATGATCTGCACAAGCTGAGCATTGCCGACCGCATTGCCGATGCGGTCGCTAACGGCACCATGAGCATTGCCCAGGGCCACACCGCGCTGCGGCAGCTGGATAAAGACCCCGGGCGCGCCGGCAAGATCCGCATGATGCTGTCCTACAGCCTGGGTGCGGCGGGCGTGGCCGGGCTGTGGAAGCTGCCGTGGCTGGACATCGCCACGGCGGGCGTGATCGGGTTGTTGATCGGCCTGATGTCGCTGATCACCGACCGCCGCCCGGCCACGCGTGAGGCCAGCGAAGCACTGGCCGCGCTGCTGGCGGGTACGGTGGCGGCGCTGGTGGCTTCGTTCGTGGCCCCGTTGAATCTCAATACGGTGATCATCGCCTCGCTGGTGGTAATGCTGCCGGGTATGTCGCTGACCAACGCGGTCAATGAACTGGCCAGCCAACATTGGGTCTCGGGCACGGCACGTTTTGCCGGTGCCGTCACCACCATTCTGAAGCTGACCGTGGGTGCGGTGATCGCAGTGACCTTGTCGGGAATCATTGGCCTGGACCCGCAGGTGCGTGCGTCGCGGCCGCAGGCGGACTGGGTGGAATGGAGTGCGCTGCTGCTGGCAGCCTTTGCGTTTGCCATGTTGTTCAAGGCGAACAGGCGCGATTATCCGTGGGTGATCGCGGCCTCGATTGCCGGCTATGCCATTTCCAAATTCGCCGGCCAGGCATGGGGATTGCCGGCGGGCATTTTCCTGTCAGCGATGGTGATGACAGGCGCAGGCAACCTGTTTGGCCGGCTGGTGCAGCGGCCTGGAGCGATCATCCGCCTGCCCGGCATCATCATGCTGGTGCCCGGCAGCACCACATTGCGCGGTGTTCTCACCCTGGTGCAGCAGCAGGATGTCAGCGCGGGGCAGCTGGTATTGATGACCGTGTTGAATGTGGTGATGGCGCTGGTGGCGGGGTTGTTGTTCGGTAACCTTTTGATACCTGCGCGAAAGAATCTGTGAGTTTCGGTAGTGGCGGCCGCTGGCCCG
>JAEXNZ010000318.1 GCA_023439425.1 Pseudomonadota bacterium | reverse complement strand
GCTACATGGACGTACTTGCGCCGTCCCCCGGAACGCCCATCCCGACCCGCCAAACCAGAGATGCCGTGAACACCGGCTGTTCGCACAAATCCAACAGCAGCCGGGCGTAGCCCGGCGGCACGTAGTGTGTGCGATTGCATGCCCGCAGAGGCAAACCTTTACGGCAGTACCACTGCCTCGCGCGGAATCACCGCCGCCCCACCCACTTTCAGGAACTGCGCCAGGTCACGCGGCGTCAGCGGGCGGGAGTACAGGTAGCCCTGGATCTCGTCGCAACCCTGGCGCCGCAGCAGGGCTTCTTCCTGCTCGGTTTCCACGCCTTCGGCGACGACTTTCATGCCCAGCGCCTGACCCAGGTGCACGATGGCCTGGGTAACTTCCGCGGTGCCTGCGTCGTGCAGCATGCCCTGGACGAAACTGCGGTCGATCTTCAGGCGGCCGACCGGGAAGCGATTGAGGTAGTGCAGGTTCGAGAAGCCCGTGCCGAAATCGTCCACCGCCAGCGGCACGCCGTGCCGCTCCAGAACGTCGAAGCAGTGCCGCAGCACCTCGGTGTCGCGGATCAGTGCCGACTCGGTCAGTTCCAGCTCCAACCGGCTCGGTGGCCAGCCATGGGCGTGGCAGATCTCGATCACCCGCTCGGCAAAACCCCGGTCACGCAGCTGCACCGCCGACACGTTCACCGCGATCCGGTCAAACACCAGCCCTGCCCGGTCCCAGGCGGCTGCCTGGCGACAGGCCTCGGTCAGCACCCAGTCGCCGATGCGTACGATCTCGCCGCACTTCTCGGCAATTGGAATGAACTCCGCCGGACTGCAGTAGCCAATGCCCGGGCGATGCCAGCGCAACAGCGCCTCGATCGCTGGCGGCTGATCGTTGGCCGCGTGCATCAGCGGCTGGTAGGCCAGGCTGAATTCCTCGCGCTCGATCGCACCCAGCAGCGCATGCTCGATCTCCAGCATGCGCTGGATCCGCGCCAGCGCGTCCTGGCTGTAGTACTGATAGGTATTGCGCCCCGCTTCCTTCGCGGCGTACATCGCCGCGTCGGCCGCGCGCAGCAGCGAATCGAAATCGTTGCGGCTGTCGTCCAGCATCGCAATGCCGACGCTTGCCCCCACTTTGAGCGTGATGTCGCCACGCTGCAGTGGCTCGGCCAGCGAGGCGATCAGCTTGCGGGCCACATGCCCCGCATCTTCCGGGTCGGCCAGGTCGCGCAGCACCACGATGAACTCATCACCGCTGAAGCGGCCGAACAGGTCGGCGTTGCGCAGGCTCTGGTGCAGCCGTGCCGCAGCCGCCTTCAACAGGGTGTCGCCGGTGGCATGGCCAAAGGTGTCATTGATGGTCTTGAAGCCGTCCAGATCGATGAACAGCATCGCCAGTGACGCACCACGGTCACGCGCCTCCTCGATGGCCTCGGCGGTCTGCTCACGCAGCAGCATCCGGTTCGGCAGCCCGGTCAGCAGGTCGTAGTGCGCCAGCAGCTCGATCCGCTCATTGGCCTCGCGCTCACGGGTGATGTCACGGAACAGCACCACAAAGCGCGTCGGCAGGCCGTCGCGGTGGTCCAGCTCGATCAGCACCTGCACCCAGATCCGCAGGCCGGAGTGGCGATAGAAGCACAGGTCGAGCTGTTCGGGCAGTCCGCCGTCGGCAATGCGGGTCAGCGCCGCTTCGAAGCTATCGCGCGAATCCTGGGTGTACAGCGCCAGCGCCTGATCCAGCGTGATCGGCTGCTTGCGCAGGCCGTGGATGCGGTAGCACTCCTCTGTCCATTGCATGTTGCGCGTGCCCACCTCGATCTCGCAGCCGCCAATGCGGCCCAGCGCCGACACGCGGTTGAGCAGTTCCGTGCGCCAGCGGATCAGCGCATCGGTCTGGTGTTGTTCGGTGATGTTCTGCACCTGCCCGAGCAGGCGCTGGAGGCGGCCATCCGGGCCCAGCAGCGGCTGCATCCACAGGCGCAGGTACAGCATCCCCTCGCTACCGCGCGGCAGCTCCAGGTCCAGCGTGGCCGGCTTGCCGTCGCGCAGCAGGCGTCGCCAGGCGCGTTGCAGTTCGGTGCGCGACGACACGGACAGCAGACGCAACCAGCGTCGGCGGCTGCGCGGCGCGGTGGCCACGCCCAGCAGCGCCAGGAACTCCTGTGACCACCAGAACTCACGGCTCTGCGGGTCCCAGGACCAGCTGCCCATGCTGGCAATGCGCTGCGCTTCGCGCAGGTGCAACTGCTGCTCCAGCAGCAGCGACTCCATCTCTTTCTGCGCCTGGATGTCAGTATGGGTGCCCACCATGCGCAGCGGCTGGCCGTCCACGGTACGGGCGACGACCCGGCCCCGGTCCAGCACCCAGCGCCAGCCACCCTCGGGGTGGCGAATGCGGTACTGCGCACTGTAGACCTCGCCCTCGCCCTCGCCGCGCAGATGCGCATCCAGCGCAGCGCGTACGGCCGGCTGGTCGTCTGCGTGGACCTGCGACAGCAAGGCACTGCCCGCACCGGCCGGTGCCGCTTCGTCGTCCGTGCGCGGCACGTCGTCCCAGCGCCGCGAGCGGGTCACCGCGTCGCGCGGCAGGTCCCAGTCCCACAGGCCGTGGCCGGCGTGGTCCAGGGCCAGCTCCCAGCGGCTGCCGGCATACGGGGCCACCGGTTCGGGCACGCTGAGCGTAAACGCCAGCAGTTGGCCGTCGGGGTCATGCACCGCGCGCAGCCAGCCATCAAACCGGCCACGCGGCCCGCCCGGCAGCTGGCACGGCACCAGGCCGCCATCCGCGGCCAGCAGGCGCAGCGACTCCAGCAATTCACCATAGGCTGCCACGGTTGCCGGCAGCCCATGCTCGCGCGCGGCCGGATTGGCCGCGAGCGGGCGCCCGGTCCGGTCCAGGATGACCAGGGCCGAGGCCAGGGGGTGCTGCAGCAGACTCGCGATAATCCCTTGGTCCACGCGGTAAGACTCCGAAAAGCGCACCCGACAGCCGGGAACGTAACCGTTAACGGCGGCCCTGGCCGATAGTTGAGTGCCATGTGCGTGCCGACCCACTACTATCTACGGACTCCCCAGCCTTGTACCGGTTACCCCGCCGCCCATGACCGACGTCCCGTCCGGCTCGCCGCCGCCCTCCGCGCATGATCGACCGCTGGCCCGTGCCCTGCGCCGCGATCGCTGGCGGGTGGTGATCGGCTATCTGGTGCTGGCGCTGGTGTGGATTCTGACCAGTGACGCCGCGGTGCAGATGATGGCGGTCGACCCGCTCACTGCGGCCCGCTGGCAGACCGCCAAGGGCGCGTTCTTCGTCATTGCCAGCGCAGCCGTCATCTATCTGCTGCTGCGCCCGCTGGCCCAGCACGTGTTGGATGCGCATGCGCGGCTGGCGCAGTCCGCATTGCGGCACCGGCAGCTTTTCGAGGACAACCCCGGCCCGATTCTGGTCTACGACCTGGAGACGCTGGAGGTTCTGGACGTGAACCCGGCAGCCTGCAGCCTGTTCGGCTGGAGCCGCGAGGAGTTTCTGGCCCTGCCGATGACCGCGCTGTGGCCGGCCGGCGACGAAGCGACCATGAATGCCAAGCTGGAGCAGATCCGCTCCCAGCCCGAACAGCTGTGCGTGATCACCGCCGACCTGGTGCTGAAGGACGGCAGCCCGCGGCGCATGGAGATGCGCAGCAACTACCTGGATTACGACGGCCGCCCGGCCCGGCTGCTGATTGCAATCGACCGTACCCGCGAGGACCAGGCCCTGCGCCGCCGCGACCAGGCCCTGGCACGGGTCGAGGAAGCGCACGAAATGGCGCGCATCGGCGCGTGGGAAGTGGACCCGGCCACCGGGCTCGGTCGCTTTGCCGACCAGGTGTATCACCTGCTGGGTCGTCGCCCGCCCGGCGCACGGCGCTGGCACCGTTTCGACGAACTGCTGGTGCCGGCCGATTCTTCCACCGCCGCGCTCAGCGAACAGCTGCTGCAGGACATGCGCGGTGAACAGGTGCAGATCGACGTGCTGCTGCCGGTGCTGGCGATGGACGGTCGTGCGTTGATGGTGCACCTGCGTGCCGAGAGCGGGACCGATGATGCCGGGCGTCCGCGCGTGCTCGGCACCCTGCAGGACGTCACCGAGCGCGAGCAGTCGCGACGCCTGCTGCGCGAGCGCGAGGAACAGTTCCGCGAACTGGTGCGGGTGCTGCCCGACGGCGTGGTGATCCTGTCCGACGAGCACGTGCTGTACGCCAACGCCTGCGCGGCCGCGCAGTTTGGCTACGGCCAGCACACCCTGCTGGGTGAGCCGCTGTCCGCGCTGGTGGAGGGGCGCGACCTGGCCCGGGTGCGTGCGCAGCTGTTCGCCACCATTCCGTTGCCGGGTACCGGTGCCGGCGAGGTCATCGGCATGCGCCGGCTGGATGGTCATTGCTTCCAGGCCGGCCTGGCCGTGGGCGACGTGCGCTACGGCGGACGCAACTGCAAGCTGCTGATTGTCCGCGACCTCAGTGAACCCGAACGCATCCGTTCGGCGCTGGAAACCAGCAACGGCGAACTGCAGGCCATGGCCGGGCGTCTGTTCTCGCTGCAGGAGGATGAACGCCGGGCGATCTCGCGCGACCTGCACGATGACATCGGTCAGGCGATCACCGCGATGAAGCTGTCCGCGTTTGCCGCGCGCGACGAAGAGGACGCGCAGCGCCGCAACGAGGACCTGCAGCAGATCATCCATCTGGCCGACGCCACGGTGGCCAAGGTGCGCGACATCTCCACCCTGCTGCGCCCGCCGCAGCTGGATGCACTCGGGCTGGAGGCCGCACTGCGCTGGCAGGCCGGCATGCTGTTCCGTTCCGGCACGATCGAACTGCTGCCGGATATCCAGTCACTGCCGCGCCGCCCGCAGAACGACATCGAGCAGGCCTGCTTCCGCATCGCCCAGGAAAGCCTGACCAATGTGCTGCGCCACGCCCGCGCCAGCCAGGTCCACCTGCAGCTGCACGACGTGGACGACCAGGGCCTGCACCTGCAGGTCCGCGATGACGGCGAAGGGTTCGACCCGGACGGCCCGCGCGGGCTCGGCCTGATCGTCATGCGTGAACGCGCGCAGAGCGTGGGCGGCACCCTGAAGATCGAGTCGGCGCACGGAGCCGGCACGCTGATTGATCTTTATCTGCCGTACCGCAGCGACGGTGCGGTGCCTTCTGAATCATTGGAACATTGAGTCATGTGGAACCCTTCCCTGCCCCTGGTCAGCATCGAGGACGCGCCCCCACGCCTGGGCGCAGGCAATCCCGAACTGCAGGCCATGGTGCATGAAGCCGCCTCCGGCGGTACGCCGCTGATGCTGATGCACGTGGACATCGACCACTTCGCCTCGGTCAACGAGAACATGAGTGCGGAGGTGGGCGACCAGGCCCTGGTGTTGATCGCCCAGCGCCTGCAGCACCACCTGCGTGGGCGCGGCAAACTGTGGCGCCATGGCAGCGACGAGTTCCTGATCGCGGTGCCGCGCACCGGCGACCTGCCGCTGCCGGATGACCTGGCCGAAGAGATCCGCCAGCAGCTGGAGCTGCCGTTGTCGGTGCTGCCGTACACGCTGTTCATGACCGGCAAGCTGGGCGTGAGCC
>JAEXNZ010000306.1 GCA_023439425.1 Pseudomonadota bacterium | reverse complement strand
CGCCCCCCCCGCGGGGGGCCGCCCCCCCGCCAGATGTCAGGCCGCAATGCGGCCGTCTACGCCATAGGCGCTGAGCAGCCGGGCGTACACCTCATGATCGATCAGGTCGAATTCCGACCCCTGGGTCTGGCCGTTCAGGGCCAGCTGGAACAGGCCTTCCAGCAGCGAGCTGGCGGCGTCGACGGGCAGCGAAGATGCGGGGGTGTTGTCCATGTACGACTCCTTATGACACGGAGAGGGCAGGCAGATATCGCAAGGCTCGTGCCAGCTTTTGCGACCTGTCAGTTCCCTGTATCGGCTTGAGCCGGCCAGACTTTAGGGGCGGATGTGACGCAGAACGTCCAAAACCGCCCCGATTCAGACTTCACGCGGCCGTGGCGGGCGGCTCCGCACTATCCCCGCAGTCGCCGCAGGAGACGTCGCCCATGGCTTCTGTAACCCCGCCCGGATTGGCTTACGAGGTCGAACACGACCAGCTCAACCACCGCTTCAAGGCCAGGGTAAGGGGGCACGAGGCGGTGCTCGACTACCAGCTCAAACGCAAGCGCATGACCATCGTCCACACCGGTGTGCCGGATGAGATCGGTGGCCGTGGCATCGCCGGAGAGCTGACCAAGGTGGCCCTGCGCTTCGCCCGCGAACAGGGCTACAAGGTGATACCCGCCTGCGAATATGCCGAGGCGTTTTTCGAGCGGCATCACGACGAGTACCAGGATCTGCTGGTTGGCTGAATGAGCATGAGTTGTGCTTCACGGAAGAAGGATCATCATGCGTGGATTCAACAAGGGGATTGCAATGAAGATCGCAGGAAACCGCCGGGCACTAGGTTACGGCGGCTGGGTGCTGACGTTGGGTGTGGTACTGCTGGCAGGCTGCAAACGCGACGCGGAAGCACCGGCGGATGCACCGGTGCAGGATCCGACCGCCGCGCTGCCGGAAAATGTCGACGCACCGGCGGCGCCCGAGGCCCCGGTCGAACTGCGCGATGTGATCGAAAACTCGCCCAAAGCCGTCATCGGCATCAGCTATCCGCAGGACGTAAGCCAGTACCCGGGCCTGGCCAAGGCGCTGTCGGACTACGCCACCGCCGCCCGCGGCGAGCTGCAGCAGGCGGTCGACGGGCTCGGCAACGACACTCCGACCATGCCCTACGAGCTGTCGCTGAGCTTTGAAAAGCTGCTGGAAACGCCGCAGCTGGTGGTGATCAGTGCTGATGGCAGCCGCTACACCGGCGGTGCCCACGGCGAACCGCTGGTCGCCCGCTTCGTGTGGCTGCCGGAACAGCAGAAGCTGCTCACCGCAGAAACGCTCATTCCCGACACCAAGGGCTGGGCGGCGGTCAGCGACTATGTGTCCGACCAGCTGCGCGAGCGCGTGGCCACCCGCCTGAGCGCGGAAGACATGGAGCCGGGCCAGCTGCAGGAATCGCTGCGCAGCGCCAGCCGCATGATCGCCGATGGCACCGGGGCCAGCGCGGACAACTTCAGCCAGTTCCAGCCGGTGACCGACCCGCAGGGTCAGATCACCGCACTGCGTTTCGTGTTCCCGCCGTATCAGGTGGGGCCGTACTCGGACGGCACCCAGACCGTTGACGTGCCCGCCAGCCTGCTGGCCCCGCACGTGGCACCGGCGTACGCCGGCCTGTTCGCGAAGGGCTGAGGCGGGGCCGCGCGTGGACGTCGGGCTGCAGCGTCGGGTTGCCGAACTGCTGCTCGAGGCGGATGTGATCGTGGGCGGCACCCGCCCACATGACCTGCAGGTCCACGACGACCACTTCTATTCGCGGGTGATCGCCCATGGCTCGCTCGGCCTGGGCGAAAGCTACATGGACGGTCAGTGGGATGCCGTTTCACTGGACGGCTTCCTGCTGCACCTGATGCAGGCGCATCTGGACGAACGCGTGCACGGCTGGCGTGAGCTGGCCGATGCGCTGAAGGCGCGCCTGTTCAATCTGCAGTCCGGTAGCGGCGGACTGGAAGTGGGCAAACGCCACTACGACCTCGGCAACGATCTCTACCAGGCGATGCTCGGCCGCCGGCTGGTGTACAGCTGCGGCTACTGGGCCGACGCCCTGGACCTGGACAGCGCGCAGGAAGCCAAGCTCGACCTGATCTGCCGCAAGCTGCGGCTGCGCCCGGGCCAGCGCGTGCTGGACATCGGCTGCGGCTGGGGCGAGGCGTTGGAATACGCGGCAACGCGTTACGGCGTGTCCGGCGTCGGCATCACCATTTCGCAGGAGCAGGCCGAGTTCGCGCGCCATCGCTGCGCCGGCTTGCCGGTGGAGATCCGGCTGCAGGACTACCGTGAGTTGAACGAACCCTTCGACGCCATTTTGTCGGTGGGCATGTTCGAGCATGTGGGCGACAAGAACTACCGCACGTACTTCGAGATGGCACGGCGCTGCCTGAAGCCCGACGGCTTGTTCCTGCTGCACACCATTGGCAGCAACATCTCGCGCCATCGCACCGACCCGTGGATCGCGCGCTACATCTTCCCCAATTCGATGCTGCCCTCGGCCGCGCAGATCACCGACGCCTACGAAGGCCTGTTCGTGCTGGAAGACTGGCACAGCTTCGGCGCGGACTACGACCGCACCCTGCAGGCCTGGCGGGCGAATGTGGAAGCCGCGTGGCCGCGCCTCGACCCACAGCGCTACGACGAACGCTTCAAGCGCATGTGGCGCTTCTATCTCGCCGGCTCCATGGCCAGCTTCCGCTGCCGCCACGCGCAGTTGTGGCAGCTGGTGCTCTCGCCGAACGGCGTCCCCGGCGGCTACATAGCCCCCCGATAAACATGAATGTCGGAACGGTAGAGTCGGTCGCAAGACGACTGCCGATAACGGCGATCACCGCATTAACGCATGGACCCAAATCGGAATTGCGCGTGTGCCCCTTACGACATCCCCACACCCCGTCACAACACGCTCGAACCGCGCGCACTCCAAACCCCACCTGACCACCGCATAGGAACTGTTTCAATTTCACTCCAATCCCCATAAATCGCATTGCTACCCCGCAACGCACCCGCTACTTTCCCGCCCTCGCAACAGGCAGGCGTCGCAGACGGATTGCGACAACGGCCCACCTAAGGAGGGTAGGGATGTCGGACAGCAAGCTGGTACGGGGATTTCAAGCGCGGTTGCTGGAGCTGCCGGAAGGGTTACTGGTTGCGGTGCTGTACGCAGCGGCGTGCTGGGCGGCGCGGCAGGTGTCGCTGGATCAGTTCTTCCTGCCGGCGGGCATCCGGGTTGCTGCACTGCTGCTTTGCCGCCGTGAAATGTGGCCGTACCTGCTGTTGGGCGAGTATGGGTACTTCGCCTGGCTGCGCGTCCCGATGATCGACAAGTATGGTCTGGACTGGGTGATCATCTCATCGGCCTATCAGTTTCCGATCGTTGCGCTGGTCGTGTTCCTGCACGGACGGTCCATCTCCAAGGGAACTGATACATGGCTGCTCACCGTGTCTGCAGCCGCAGCCATTCTAATCGGGGTGGGTACATTGCTGATCGCCTACGCTCTAAGGCCGACACCGCCGTCAGGTGGTTTCGTCACCATCGCGTTCCGAAATACGCTGGGTGACTACATCGCGATTCTTACCGTCGCCCCTCTGGCACTTCTGTGGGTGAGGCGACGCAATATTGACTGGTCATCGCTCTTGGGGCCGCAAGTCGTCTACGCGGGGCTCTCCCTGCTGATGTGCGGCGTGGTATCCATTCTTATTCCCCATGAATCGCTGGTCGCGAAGGCCACTGTCCAGCTTCTTATGGCAGTGCCGGTGGTTGCACTCACTTGCCTGCAAGGCTGGTGGGGAGCGGCCATCGGGATGCCGTTGATGAACATTTTTATCCGGATTTGCACGCCCGTGACCGGGCTTCCGGAGTCATTCGACCTGGACTCGTTCAAGGTGCAGCTACTCACCGCAGTTTCCGGAACTGCGCTATTGGCTGTCGGATCAAAGATCACGCACTACTACCGTGAGTACAACATCCAGTCCAAGGCGCGTCGGCAGGCCATCTCGAATGCCAGGGTTTCGCACATTGTTGCTGAGGGCGACCTCCGTGAGCGGGTGAATAAGCTGAGAAGCATCACGGATGGATTCGAAATGTCGCTCGGAAATACGGTTGAATGGCTTCGACTCAGTGGCTACCACGATATGGCATCGAACCTGCTGAGTGTTGCGACAGTGCACTCGCAGAAGTTCAGAGAGCAGACCAGCATCGTCTATCCAACCACCATCGAACATGTCGGCCTCTACCTGTCTTTGCAGTTGGGGGGTATTGGCGAGGACTGGGAGCGAACCGAGCGTATCACGCAGCCGCATTTCGCAGGTGATCCATGCTGTCTGAGTCACGATCTCCAGCTTACGGCCTATCGTGCCCTGACGGAGGCAGTGTCGCTGCTGCTGGAGCACGAACGGGGTCGGTTGAAGATTCGCGCCCGTTGCGGTCGAATCGGAACTGCCCGCGGCATCGTGATCACAGTTGGTAGCGTTGATTCGCGTCACCAACTCTCCCGGAGCACTGCAACGATGGCGATCGGGCGGCTGAGCGGCCGCACTCAGGCATGGGGCGGCACCGTTCAGTGCCGCCGCAACCGGATTCGGATGTTCTTCGGAGAGCCGCCGACGTGCTAGGGCGCGTCGGTGATAGCTTCCACACTCCAGGAAGCTCTTTGTCCTGATCCATTGACCAGAAGCGTGAAATCGGCATGCCGGAGTACTTCCCGCGAACCTGTCAATGGCAGTGGTCGATGATCATCCGTCGGCAGCTTGATCTTCACGTCGTCCATACCTGCGGGCAGCATCCAGAAGTAGCTGCCTGCTTTCCCGATGATGAACTGTGGTGTGCCCATGGCATCACCCACCTGGAAGTAGCTGATGCCATCTCGCTCGAACGCATGAACGCGCCACTCGGAATCCAGACTCAGGTCGGTGATGGCGGATTGGCTCTGTCCCATGCCGCTATTGGCTGGCTTCATGTCGCGGATGTCACCGGGGCAACACAGCGCCCAAGCAGAGACCGGTCCGGCCATGAGCAGTGCGAGTGAGAACATTCGGCTCGCGTGTACCTTCCACACAGTTGACCTCCAAACTCAAAGACCCGTCAGCGGGTTCGCGCGATGCTATTGGCAGCGTGGCGCGGATGCTTTGATGATTTTCTGAGATGTCGGCGGGTGCGCTGCGGTTGAGTGCCATGGGCGTTCGGGCACCGCGCGGACGCGCATGGCGCGTCCCTACGGCCCAACAAAAAACCGCCCGGGGTTACCGGGCGGTTTTGAGGGTTACTTCGTTTCCGAAGTCAGCCCACGCTTCTCAAGCAGCGGCTCGATCTGCGGTTCGTGGCCGGCGAA
>JAEXNZ010000279.1 GCA_023439425.1 Pseudomonadota bacterium | reverse complement strand
CGCCAACGCGCTGCGCCCGTCCAGCGCGCAACGGATTCCCGATGATGTAGCGGGCCGCATGTTCAACGGATTCATCGCGGCGAATGGCGTGATCGTGATACCCCTTCTGCCACACCTGCCCTGCCTGCAGCTTCCGGCTGCTGATGGACTTGAAGACGTTCATGCAACTGGGAAGCGTGCCTTGCCGCAGTTCCATCAACCAATGCACGTGATCCGGCATGATCACCCAGGCCAGCGTGTAGCTGCGGCCGGTACGTTCAACGTGCCGAAGTGCGTCGATGACGATTTCTGCGTTGCGAGCTTGTTCGAACAATCGGCGACGGCCATGAATCACCGTGGTGAGTACATAGATGCGGCCAAGCTGGGATTGGCGATAGCGTCGGAGGCGGGGCTGGACATGCCACCAGCCTGCCGATGACGCATTGACCACGGTATCGCCAAACACCGCGCTGTGATGTCAGACGTAGAGCCACGCCCTGCGTGGCTTCGCGGTGTCAGGCGAAGTGCAGCCACGCAGGGCGTGGCTCTACGGGGGTTCTGGCGTTACGTGCAGCCACGCAGGGCGTGGCTCTACGGGGGTTCTGGCGTTACGTGCAGCCACGCAGGGCGTGGCTCTACAGAGCCTCCGGCATTACGGGGCGGGCAATCAGGCTTCTTCGTCCCGCGCCAACAGGCTGCCGGCGTACAGCGCGGCCAACAGCAGGGTCAGGCCGCCCCAGAACGTGGAGTAGAACGCGAGATGGGTGTTCAACGGAAACACGGTGACCGCCAGCGCCAACGCCGCCGGGCGGGCGCGATCACGTGCGGCCAGCGGCGCAAACCGCCATGCGCGCCATGCCTGTGCCGCAGCAGCCAGCCACAACAACAATCCCAGCACCCCGGTTTCCGCCAGAATTTCCAGCACGATCTGATGCGCGTGCAGAGCGGGACCCTCGCCCCATACATCCTGCTGCTGCGGCGATGGGTGGCAGGCGGGATATGCATCGCGGAAACCCCGCGCGCCAACGCCATTGATGGGGTGCTCCTGGATCATGCAACCCGCCGCCGCCCAGATCTGCGCGCGGCCGGACAAGGCCTGGTTCACGCCATCGCTTTCGCCATCCCACGCCATCGCAGTACGGGCGATACGTTCGCGCACCTGCGTTGAACCCAGCGAAAGCCCGACCGCCACCGTCACTGCCAATGCCGCGCAGATCAGCAGGCCGCGCGTACCCAGCAGCCGCCAGCCCGAGAACGCCAGCACCAGCGCGTAGGTGATCCACGAGGCGCGCGAGCCGGCCAGCACCAGCACCACGCCCACCGCCGCAGCCGACAGCGCCCAGCCCCACATGCCCAGCCGGCGCGCAGCGGCAAACAGCAGGAACGGCGACAGGCTGGCCAGTACCTGACCAAACTTCAGATTGCATGGCCCCAGCACACCGCTGAGACGATCCGCAGCGGCGGCCTCGGCCGGGGTGCACAGGCCATGCCCGCTCACCGCCCACTTGAGCTGGTCCAGTGACCAGAACAACGGGCTGGTGCCGAACGCGGCCTGGGCCAATGCATCCAGCGTCCACACCCCGGTGATCACCGCAATGCCGCCGAGAGTGAGCGCGCGCCGCTGCGGCGTGGCCACTGCGATGGCCCCCAGCCACATGAAGGGCAGGTAGCGCAGCCCGGCCGCGGTCTTGCGCCACGCTTCGGAAGGGGCAATCGCATCGAAGGCGGAAAACGCCTGCGGCAACCAGTAGCCCAGGAACAGAATGCTGGTCAGCGCCCACGCCGGGCTGCTCAGCAGGCGCTGTTTACCCTGCAGGCGTAGCTGCACCATGCGCACGGCGGCGTACATCGCACCCAGCACCAGCACGGTTTCGGCAATGCCGGGCAGCGGCCACAGCGCGACGAAGGCGATGACCCACCACGGGGCCCAACGCCCGGCGCGCGCGCCCGGGGAGCCTGGGACGCGCGGCGGCTCAGCCAGCGAGTTGGGAATAGAGCTGGAGCGTGTCACGTTGCATGGCCTGCAGGGTGAACGGAATACGCGACGGCAACGCGGGCGGCTGCGCCAGCAACTGCTGCGCGCGCGCCAGCAGCGCCGGTGCATCGCCCAAGGGTACCGCGCCGGAGGGTTGCAGCTGTGTCAGCAGCTCGCCAACTCCGCCGTGGTTCCAGCCCAGTACAGGTCGGCCCACCGACACCGCTTCCACCACGGTGCGGCCAAAAGCTTCCGGTTTGTCGGACAGCTGCAGCACCAGATCACTGGCCGCATAGGCCTCGGCAATGCGCGAGGTAGGTGCCGTCATCAGCACGTTCTGCGCCACGCCCAGCTGCTGCGCCTGCGCTTCTAGTTCGGCGACATAACGCTCCCGGCCGGGTTCTCGCGTGCCCGGCATCCACAGCCGCGCCGGCACACCCTCCGCATGCAGCCCGGCCAGCAGCGCCAGCGCATGGTGATGTCCCTTCAGGCGGGTGCCGCGCCCCGGCAGCAGCAGCAGCGGGGCATCACCCGCCAGCGCCGGATGCTGCGCGGCCACGGCCAGCCGCGCGCGCCGGTCCTGCCGGCCCAAGCGCGGGAACTGGGCGATATCCACACCGCGTGGGATCACCTGCAGACGTTCGGCGGCAACCGACGGATAGTGCTGGCGTACGAAGTCGCGCACGGTGTTGGACACACAGATGACCCGCTCGCCGCTGGTCATCACCGCGCTGTAGCGGCCCGGGGAGTTCAGCCCATGCACCGTGGTCACCCAGAGCGGGCGGCGATCTGCAGGGAGATTGCGCACTGCATACAGGCCCAGCCAGGCCGGCAGGCGCGAGCGCGCATGCACGATGTCGGCCCCGGTCTGTGCGAACAGGTCACGGAGCGCGCGCACATGGCGCAGCGTCCACAGCGACTTGCGGCCGATATCCAGGGTGAGATGTTCAGCGCCGCTGGCCAGCAGTGGCTCGACCAGACGGCCACCGGCGGACACCACGATGGCGCGGTGCCCGGCCGCGACCAGCGCGGCGGCGATTTCAAGGGTGGAACGCTCGACCCCGCCGGAGTGCAGCGCCGGCAGCAGCTGCACCACGGTCAACCGGCGCACGATCGGGAAAGCCTTCTCAGTCGGCCAGCACGAACACCGAACCGCAGTACGGGCACTGCGCTTCGCCGTTGGGCTCGTCTTCGATCGGCAGGTACACGCGCGGGTGCGAGTTCCACAGCGCCATTTCCGGCGTCGGGCAGCTCAGCGGCAGTTCGCTGCGGTGCACGGTGTAGCGCTTCTCGGCATTGGCGGGCGCGGTGGCGGTATGGCTCATGGCGGAATACGGAAGTGGAAGTGCGAGGACCGCGATTCTAGCACCCGGGGCCGCTGCCCCGGCGTATCAGGGCGTGGGCCGGGGCCCGTACGGATTTCACTGTTTTGCGCTTTTCCCGGGTTTAGATCGAACTAATTTCACTTGCGGCGCGGCGCAGGGTGTTGCAGGATCGGTCCCGTTCCGATCACAACCCGATCGCACGGCCCGACCCCCACCGGACCGGCCCCGCTTCACCGATTGCCTGCTGGCGGCCGGATGGGTGCCGTCTGCCTCAGGTCGCCGATGCGGGCTTTGCCCTGCTGCCTGTCCCACCGGGAGAACCCTGCATGACCCTGCCCCGCCGTCCCCTTGCCCGCCACGCCGTGCTGCCGCTTGCGCTGGCTTTCGCCTGCGCCGCCACCACCCTGCCCGCCATGGCGCAGGACTTCAGCACCTCGTTTGAGGCTGGCCAGCCGGCACCCAAGGCCGCCTCCGGCGGCCTGCAGGTGAAGCTGGGGAACGGACCGGCCGCGCCTTATGCCGCCAAGGCCAATGCGGGTTACAGCGGCGTGCGCGCCCTGGGCTACCGCAGCAGTGGCGGAGCCGCCCGCACTGCGCTGTTCAGCACCGATGTGACCATTGGCGCTGACACCACACTGAGCTGGATGGTGCTGCCGGAGATCGTGGGCGGCGATACCGTGGCCAGCACCTATGTCTCGCTGGACCTGGTGCTGGATGACGGCAGCCGGGTGTCCGCCAGCACCGCCCGCGACCACCACGGCGTAGCGCTGGGCGCGCAGGCGCAGGGCGACTCGAAGACGCTGTACCCGCAGCAGTGGGCACACAAGCAGGTGCGGCTGGGCGACGTGCCAGCCCTGCGCGGCCGCCGCGTGGTGGCGGTGGAACTGGAGGTGGACAGCGCCGCACAGGCCCCGACCGCCGGCTGGATCGACGACATCCGTGTGGGTGACCTCGCCCGCAACAGCGCGCAGCGCCCGTCCGACTGGGTGCTCACCACGCGCGGCACGCAGTCCAACGGCACCTTCTCGCGCGGCAACAACTTCCCGGCCACCGCCGTGCCGCACGGCTTCAACTTCTGGACGCCGGTGACCGATGCAGGCTCACTGAGTTGGCTGTACCGCTGGAACGAGCAGAACGACGCCGCCAACCGGCCGCGCCTGCAGGCACTCGCGCTGAGCCATGAACCCAGCCCGTGGATGGGCGACCGCCAGACCTTCCAAGTGATGCCGTCCAACACCCGTGGCATTCCCGAGGCCGACCGCAGCAAGCGCGCACTCACCTTCTCTCGCGACAACGAAACAGCTCGCCCGCACCGCTATGGCGTGCGCTTCGACAACGGCATTGCCGCCACCATCGCGCCGACCGACCACGCTGCACTGTTCCGCTTCGACTTCCCGAAGGGCAGCGATGCCAACCTGCTGTTCGACAACGTCGATGCGCGCGGCGGGCTGACCCTGGATCCGGCCACGCAGACCCTTTCCGGCTACACCGACACCCGCAGCGGCCTGTCCAACGGGGCCACGCGCATGTTCATCGTGGCCAGCTTCGACCGCCCCTGGCGCAGCAGCGGCACGATCAAGACCGGCCGCCCCACCGGCTACATCAAGTTCGATCCGGGCAGCGAAGGCACGGTGCACATGCGCATTGCCACCTCGCTGATCTCGCTGGAGCAGGCGCGGCACAACCTGGCCTTGGAACTGGCCAGTGACGATGACATCGCGCGCGTGGCCGGTCGTGCCCAGGATGCCTGGGACGCGCGGCTGGGACGCTTCGACATCGGTGCCGCCAGCGACGACGAAAAGACCACGCTGTATTCGAACGTCTACCGCCTGTACCTGTACCCCAACTCCGCGCACGAGAACGTCGGCACCGCGGCCGCACCCGAATGGCGTTACGCCAGCCAGGCCAGCGCCGGCGAGGACGCCCGCGACGATGCCAGCGCCAGCCGCAGCTTCGCGCCGATCCGCGACGGCAAGGTGTACGTGAACAACGGCTTCTGGGACACCTTCCGCACCACCTGGCCGGCCTATGCGCTGTTCACTCCGGACGACGCCGGCACGCTGGTGCAGGGCTTCCTGGAGCAGTACCGCGCCGGTGGCTGGGTGGCACGCTGGTCGTCGCCGGGCTATGCCGACCTGATGGTGGGCACCAGTTCCGATGTGGCATTCGCCGATGCCTGGTTGAAGGGCATCCAGGACTTTGATGCGGCCGAAGCCTATGAAGCCGCACTGCGCAACGCCACCGTGGTGCCGCCGGATCGCCATGTCGGCCGCAAGGGCATGCGCCGGTCCAGCTTCCGTGGCTACGCCAGCACCGACACGCATGAAGGCATGTCCTGGACCATGGAAGGCGCCTTGAACGACTTCGGCATTGCCAACATGGCAACCGAGCTGGCCAAGCGCGCCAGCAGCCCCGCCGAGCGCGAGCGCTACAGCACCGAGGCCGACTACTTCCGCAACCGCGCGGGCACCTACGCCACCCTGTTCGACCCGGCGGCCGGCTTCTTCCAGGGCCGCACCGAGGAAGGAGCGTGGCGGGTGGAGTCGGCGAAGTACGACCCGCGCGTGTGGGGCCATGACTACACCGAATCCAATGGCTGGACCTTCGCGTTCACCGCCCCGCACGACGGCGAGGGTCTGGCCGCGCTGTACGGTGGCCGCGAGGCGCTGGGCAAGAAGCTGGATGCGTTCTTCAGCACCCCGGAAACCGCCGATACGTCGCTGGTGGGCTCGTACGGCGGCGTGATCCATGAAATGACCGAAGCGCGCGACGTGCGTCTTGGCATGTACGCGCACAGCAACCAGCCGGCGCACCACATTCCGTGGATGTACCTGTACGCCGGGCAGCCGTGGAAGACCCAGGACCATGTGCGCACGATTCTGGAGCGCCTGTACCTGGGCAGCGAGATCGGTCAGGGCTACCCGGGCGACGAGGACAACGGCGAAACCTCGGCGTGGTACCTGTTCGCATCACTGGGCATCTACCCGCTGCGCATGGGCGCACCGGAGTATGTGATCGGCTCGCCGCTGTTCAAGCAGGCGCGCGTGCAGCTGGGCGACGGCAAGGTGCTGACCGTGAACGCACCGGCCAACTCGCGTGAGAACCGCTACGTGCAATCGCTGAAGATCAACGGCAAGCCGTGGACGAAGACCTGGGTGCCGCATGAGCTGATTGCCGCCGGGGCCACGCTGGACTTCGAGATGGGCCCGCAGCCGTCACGCTGGGGTACCGGTCCGGACGATGCGCCGCGCTCGCTCACTGCACAGGGTCAGCGACCGGCCGGGTTGCATGACCTGCTGGGCAGCGGGGCCAAGGCCACGCTGGCCGATGGTTCGGTGGCCGCAGACCTGATCGACAACGATGCCGATTCCGCGCTGGGCATGGGCGATGTCGGCACGGTGACCTTCACCGGGCTGACCGATGGCCAGGCCACGCTGTACACGCTGACCAGCGGTGAGAGTTCGATCCGGGCGGCGGAGTGGGTGTTGGAGGCACGTACTGCTGGTGGCCGCTGGAAGACGGTGGACCAGCGCAAGGGTGAAGCGTTCGCGTGGGCACAGCAGACGCGGCCGTTCAAGATTGCGCAGCCGGGTAAATATGCCGAGTACCGTTTGCGGATCAAGGCGCAGGGGCGTGCGCAGTTGGCCGAGGTGGAGTTGCTGGCACCTGGGGCGCATTAACCTTAAATGGTCGGGCCCGGGGTGGCTGCGCTTTTTCAAGCGCCGCCAAGCCGGGCCACGTGGGCATATTGAGCCATTGCCGCGTTGCAGGGCGGTTACGGCTGTGCTGCGGGGACATTACCCGGTAGCTGCCGACCGTTGGTCGGCAGGCCGATAGAAATGCAAAAGGGACCGGTGCTTCGCACCGATCCCTTTCAACGCCTGACGACCAACGGTCGTCAGCTACCGGCCCGTCAATTGCCGGCGTTCTTTTCTTCCTCCAGCTGTTTACGGATCTGCGCATCCACCGCCGCAATCGCGGTCATGTTCAGAATGCGGCGCGAGGTCGCGCTGGTGGTCAGGATGTGCACCGGCTTGGCCACGCCCATCAGGATCGGACCAATCGCCACGCCATCGGTGAACACGCGCACCAGGTTGTAGGCGATGTTCGCCGCTTCCAGGTTCGGCAGCACGAACAGGTTGGCACGGCCCTTCAGGGTGCTGTCCGGCAGCAGCTTCTGGCGCAGCGCTTCGTCCCACGCGGTGTCGCCCTGCATTTCGCCGTCCACGTTCAGGCGCGGATTGCGCTTCAGCAGCAGCGAACGCACCTGACGCATCTTCAGCGCGTCCTTGGAATCGTGGCTGCCGAAGTTGGAGTGCGACAGCAGCGCCACCTTCGGCTCGATCCCGAACAGCTTCATGCGGTACGCCGCCTGCAAGGTGGCCTCGCAGATCTGCTCGGCAGTGGGGTCTTCCTGCACGTGGGTGTCCACGAAGAAGAACACGCCCTGCTGGTTGATCACACCGGTCATCGCCGAGGTCGAGGTGACCTTCGGCTCCAGCGGCAGCACGCTGCGCACATAGCCCAGCTTCTTGTGGAAGCGGCCGACCACGCCGGTCAGCATTGCGTCGGCTTCACCGCGTGCCACCATCACCGCCGCGATCAGGGTCGGGCGCGAGCGCATCAGGTTTTTCGCTGCGGCCACGGTGACACCACGACGGCCGGTCAGGCTGTGGTAGTACTGCCAGTAGTCGTTGAAGCGCGGGTCGTCGTTGATGTTGGTGACGTCGAAGTCTTCACCGGCCTTCAGGCGCAGGCCCAGACGTTCGATGCGCGATTCAATGACGTCCGGGCGGCCGATCAGGATCGGACGGGCAATGCCTTCGTCGACCACGTTCTGCACCGCGCGCAGCACCACTTCTTCTTCGCCTTCGGCGTACACCACGCGCTGCTTGTCAGCGCGCGCACGGTCGTACACCGGCTTCATCATCAGGCTGGTGCGGTACACGAACTGCGCCAGCTTCTCGCGGTACGCGCCCATGTCGGCCACCGGACGGGTGGCCACGCCCGAGTCCATCGCGGCCTGGGCCACGGCAGCGGACAGTTCCACCAGCAGGCGGCGGTCGAACGGACGCGGAATCAGGTAATCACGACCGAAGCTCGGGGTGTCGCCGTAAGCGGAGCCCAGGTCGCTGGCCTCGCGGCGTGCCATCGCCGCAATGGCGTGCACGCAGGCAATCTTCATTTCTTCGTTGATCGCGGTCGCGCCCACGTCCAGCGCACCACGGAACAGGTACGGGAAGCAAAGCACGTTGTTGATCTGGTTCGGGTAGTCCGAACGGCCGGTACCGATCAGGGCGGCCGGACGCACGCTGCGCGCCACTTCCGGCATGATTTCCGGGGTCGGGTTGGCCAGCGCGAAGATCACCGGGTCCTTGGCCATGGTCTTGACCATGGCGGCGGTGAGGATGCCCGGGGCCGACAGGCCCAGGAAGATGTCTGCGCCGTCGACGATCTCGGCCAGGGTGCGCTTGTCGGTGTCGCGCGCGTAGCGGGCCTTTTCCGGGTCCAGGTCGGTACGACCGGTGTGGATCACGCCTTCGCGGTCGAAGGCCAGGATGTTTTCCTTCTTCACACCCAGCGACACCAGCATGTTCACACAGGAGATGCCTGCTGCGCCCATGCCGGTGGTGGCCAGCTTCACGTCTTCGATCTTCTTGCCGGTGACGACCATGGCGTTGAGCACGGCCGCGCCCACGATGATCGCGGTGCCGTGCTGGTCGTCGTGGAACACCGGAATGTTCATGCGCTCGCGCAGCTTGCGCTCAACGATGAAGCACTCCGGAGCCTTGATGTCTTCCAGGTTGATGCCGCCGAAGGTCGGCTCCAGCGAGGCAATGATGTCGACCAGCTTGTCCGGGTCGTTTTCATTGATTTCGATGTCGAACACATCGATGCCGGCGAACTTCTGGAACAGCACGCCCTTGCCTTCCATCACCGGCTTGCCGGCCAGCGGGCCGATGTTGCCCAGGCCCAGCACGGCGGTGCCGTTGGAGATGACCGCGACCAGATTGCCGCGTGCGGTGAGCTCGCTGGCCTGCTGCGGGTCGGCCATGATGGCCTCGCAGGCGTGTGCCACGCCGGGGGAATACGCCAACGACAGGTCACGCTGGGTCAGCATCGGCTTGGTCGCCGAGACCTTGATCTTGCCCGGCGGCGACATGCGGTGGTAATCGAGGGCGGCCTGTTTGAAGTCTTCGTTGGACATCGCGGTTCGTGGACGTGAATGGGCAAGAGGAACAGGGGATCATACCCCCGTTGGCGAGGTAAGACCTGTCGGCAGGCTGTCGCGGGGGTGCTGCGACCGCACATCGATCAGGCCGTGCGCTGGCGTATGCCCGCGCAGAATGCAGCCTTCAGATGACAAAAAAGCAGGGTTGCGCCGCCCAAGGGGGGAACGGCACAACCCTGCAACGCATCACCTGCGGGGGTAATCAGCGGGCCGGAGCCGGCAGCGGAGCCGGAGCGTCATCGGTGACCAGCGGCGGCAATTCGGCTTCGCGGCCATCCAGCGCCAGGGCCAGGCGGTCGCGGTCCAGGGCGTTCTCCCAGCGCGACACCACCACGGTGGCCACGGCATTGCCGATGAAGTTGGTCAGCGAGCGGCATTCGCTCATGAAGCGGTCCACGCCCAGAATCAGCGCCATGCCGGCCACCGGCACTTCCGGCACCACGGCCAGGGTGGCGGCCAGGGTAATGAAGCCGGCACCGGTAACGCCCGCCGCGCCCTTGGAGCTGAGCATGGCGACCAGCAGCAGGGCGATCTGGTGGCCCAGGGTCAGTTCGGTGTTGGTGGCCTGGGCGATGAACAGCGCCGCCAGGGTCATGTAGATGTTGGTGCCGTCCAGGTTGAACGAGTAGCCGGTCGGAACCACCAGGCCCACCACCGACTTGCTGCAGCCGGCCTTTTCCATCTTTTCCATCAGCGACGGCAGCGCCGACTCCGAGGACGACGTGCCCAGCACCAGCAGCAGTTCGGCCTTCAGGTAACGGGCCAGCTTGAACACCGAGAAGCCGCACAGACGGCACACGATGCCCAGGATCACCGCCACGAACAGGAACGAGGTGATGTAGAACGAACCCACCAGCCAGGCCAGGTTGATCAGCGAACCCACGCCGTACTTGCCGATGGTGAAGGCAATCGCGCCGAAGGCACCGATCGGGGCGGCCTTCATCAGGATGTGCACCAGGCGGAACACCGGGGCGGTCAGCGCTTCCAGGAAGGTCAGCACCGGACGGCCCTTCTCGCCGGTCAGGGCCAGCGCGATACCGAACAGCACCGCCACAAACAGCACCTGCAGGATGTTGCCATCCACGAAGGCGCTGACCAGGGTGGCCGGAATGATGTCCATGACAAACCCGGTGAGGGTCAGCTCATGCGACTTTTCCACGTAGCTGTGGACGGCGGTCTGGTCCAGGTCGGCCGGGTTGATGTTCATCCCCGCGCCCGGCTGCACCACGTGCGCCACCACCATGCCCACGATCAGGGCCAGGGTGGAGAAGAACAGGAAGTAGGTCATCGACTTGGCGAAGACCCGGCCCACGGTGCGCAGGTGGGTCATGCCGGCAATGCCGGTGACGATGGTCAGGAAGATGACCGGCGCGATGATCATCTTCACCAGCTTGATGAAGGCATCGCCCAGCGGCTTCAGCGATTCAGCGAAGGCCGGCTCGTAATGGCCGAGGATCGCACCCAGGACGATGGCCACCACCACCTGGAAATAGAGCTGGCGGTAGAACGGCAGCGGCTTGGCCGCAACGGGGGCTGTGGTGGGGACGTGCATGGGAAACTCCGGCAGTGTCACGGGGGATGCCGGCCGCGGACGGCGGCATCGGGCGAGCACTTTTTACGCCCCGCGCCGCCGAACGCAGATAACCTATTGGTACTAACCCCCCGGTTCAGCCACCGCCAGTGCCTACACTGGCCCGGCACCGCGCCCCCACGGCGGCGGGTTGCCGCGCCGGCCGGGGCCTAGTGCCCCAACAGTTTTGCCGCTTGCGGCCGTTGTTGTACTGCCCATATTTTTCCAGAAGCACACTTATTCCCATGCGCCTGACCCCCCTGTTTCTTGCCCTGACCGCTCTTTCCGCCCCTGTCGCCGCCTCTGCTGCCGGCTACGACTGGGACAACTGGCCGACCAAGGTCGCCTTCAGCGACGGCACCGAACTGGCCGCCACCGGCAACATTGCCTACGACTGGAACCGCTTCTCCGACAGCAGCGGCATTGAAGATGCCGACGCCGTGCGCCGCAAGGAATTCGGTGCCACCCTGAAGAAGAAGGGCGTGTACGACGCCATGGTGTACTACGACTTCCAGTCGGACACCTGGCTGGACGTGTTCGTGCGCTTTGAAAGCAAGGCCTTCTTCGGCAAGGACGTTGGCCGCTTCCGTTTCGGCTACATGAAGACCCCGGTCGGCCTGGACGCCAACACCTCCTCGCGCGCCGGCAGCTTCGTCGAAACCGCGCTGCCCGTGCAGGCCTTCTACGAAGGCCGCCGCACCGGTGCCGAGTGGGTGCTGGAACGCCCGCAGTACCTGCTGCAGGTGGGCGCTTACGGTGGCAAGGACCTGCAGGGTGACAACCCCGGCACCACCCAGGCCGTGCGCGCTGCCTGGACTCCGTTCAAGGCCGCCGGCGACGTGCTGCACCTGGGCGTGGCCTATTCGGAAGAAAACCCGCGCGGCTACCGCGACGGCCGTGACGTGCACCACGAAGCCAGCGCCCGCCTGCGCGCGCGCCCGGAAGCCGGCCTGACCGACATCCGCCTGGTCGACTCTGGTGCCCTGGTCACCGCCGACAAGATCAAGCGCACCGGCCTGGAAGGCATCTGGATCAAGGGCCCATTCTCGGTGCAGGCCGAAGCCCTGCAGACCACCGTGACCCGCGAAGGTAAGCCGGACTACACCGGTGACGGCCAGTACGCTGCGGTCAGCTACTTCCTGACCGGCGAATCGCGCCCGTACAACGCCGGTGCCGTCGCCAACGTCAAACCTGCCCACGCCTATGGCGCTGTGGAACTGCTGGCGCGTTACAGCCGCATCGATCTGGACGACGGCGACGTGCTCGGCGGCCGCCAGAACGACCTGACCATCGGTGCCAACTGGTACCTCACCAGCCATTTCAAGTTCCAGGCGAACTACGTGAAGGCCGATGCCAGCCGTCGTGGTGTGCATACCACGCCGGAGATGTTTGAAGTGCGCGCGCAGATGCACTTCTGATGCACCCGGGCGGGTGCGCGCAACGCGCACCCGCCAGTTCGCCGCGTAAACTCCCGGCATGTACAGCACCTCCCGCAAACGCGCCCTGCTGCTGACCCTGCTGGTCATGATCGGCGGCACCCTGATTTCCGCGTTGGTGGCCGGCCGCTATGCCCAGCAGCGCGCCCTGGCCGCCGAGAGCACCCAGGTGCGACGTCAGCTGGACCTGTACGCGCAGACACTGCAGCAGCGTATTGACCGCTTCGGCACCCTGCCGCAGGTGATGGCGCTGGACCCGGACCTGCAGGATTCGCTGAGCCGCCCACTGACCGATGCCGAGCGCCAACGCCTCAACCTGAAACTGCAGCGCGCCAACAGCGTCACCCGCACCTCCACCCTGACCCTGATTGATCACCGCGGCGTGGCGGTGGCGGCCAGCAACTGGGACCAGCCGGCCAGCAACGTGGGCGAGGACTACAGCTACCGCCCGTACTACCAGCAGGCGATGGCCAAGGGCACCGGCCGCTTCTACGGCATCGGCATGACCACGGCCGTGCCGGGCTATTTCCTGTCGCAGGCGATCTACGATGCCGACGGCAAACCGATCGGCGTGATCGCGATCAAGATCGAGCTGCGGGCGCTGGAGCAGGAATGGCTGCAGAGCACCGACATCGTGATGGCCAGCGACGCCCATGACGTGGTGTTCCTGGCCAACGGCGACGAGTGGCGGTACCGCCTGCTGCGCCCGCTGGCCCCTAACGAGCGCGCCGAGATGCTGGCCACCCGCCAGTACGCCGACCGTTCGCTGCAGCCACTGCGCAGCCGCACGCTGGATGTGCTGGCCGATGGCGGCCGCATGGTGCGGGTGGAGCAGCCCGCCCTGCCCCGCCCGATGCTGTGGCAGACCTATACGCTGGAAAGCCCGAACTGGAAGCTGCACCTGCTGCATGACGCCAGCGCCAGCGGCGCGGTGGGCCGCAGCACCGCGCTGGCCGCCGGCGGCATCTGGCTGGCGCTGTGCTTCCTGTCGTTGTTCATCCAGCAGCGTCGTCGCCTTGCCGCGCACCGCCAGCGCAGCCGCCGCGAACTGGAAAGCGTGCTGCAGCAGCACGCCGAGGAGCTGCGC
>JAEXNZ010000278.1 GCA_023439425.1 Pseudomonadota bacterium | reverse complement strand
GTGCTGCGCTGAGACGGCTGTATTCGTGGGCAACCGGCTTTCACGTATCTATACCCGCACCGGCGACGACGGCAGCACCGGGCTGGGTGATGGCAGCCGCGTCGCCAAGGACGACGCGCGGGTGCATGCGTTCGGCACCGTGGACGAGGCCAACTCGGCGCTGGGCGTGCTGCTGGCCGTGGCCTTACCGGACGACATCCGCGCCCTCCTGACCCGCATCCAGCATCAGCTGTTCGACCTGGGCGGGGAGCTGTGCATTCCCGGCCACGCCGCGATCCAGCAGGGCGACGTGACCGCGCTGGAACAACAACTGGACCACTACAACGCCAGCCTGCCGGCGCTGCAGGAATTCATCCTGCCGGCCGGGGGCGAAGCCGCCGCCCGCTGCCATCTGGCCCGCACCATCGTGCGCCGCGCCGAGCGCGAAACGGTCACCCTGGCCCGCCTGGAGCCGGTGCGCAGCGAAGCACTGCAGTATCTCAACCGCCTTTCGGACCTGCTGTTCGTGCTGGCCCGGGTGCTGGCCCGCGTCGACGGCCAGGGCGAGGTCCTCTGGCAGCACAGCCGCCGCCACGGTTAACGGAAACGGAGCCGCATGCTGGTCTTTACCCACCCCGCCTGTCTGCAGCACGATCCCGGCCCCGGCCATCCCGAGTCTCCGCAACGCCTGCAGGTCGTACTGGACGCCCTGCATGCCGCCTTTCCGGGTCGGCTGGATTGGCGGGAAGCGCCCGCGGCCAAGCGCGGTGATCTGGCGCGGGTACACGACAGCGAATTGATCGATCTGGTGCTGCAACCGCAGACCGAGCCGCTGCGGCTGATCGACATGGACACCATGACCTCGCCCGGCTCAGCCGCCGCCGCCGTGCACGCGGCCGGTGCCGGCGTGGCTGCGGTCGATGCAGTGATGCTGGGGGAAGACCCGGTGGCCTTCTGCGCGGTGCGCCCGCCCGGCCACCATGCCACCGCCACGACCGCGATGGGCTTCTGTCTGTTCAACAACATAGCCATTGCCGCCGCCCACGCCCGCGACCGGCATGGGCTGGAGCGCATTGCAGTTGTGGATTTCGACGTGCACCACGGCAACGGCACCCAGGACATCTTCATCGCCGACCCGCGCGTGGCGTACTACAGCACGCACCAGGCCGGGCTGTTCCCGAACTCCGGCCTGCGCCGCGATCGGGGGGCGGGCAACCTGCTCAACATCCTGCTGCCGCCGGGGAGTGGCGGCTTCAAGTTCCAGAACGTCTGGGCCGAAGAGATGCTGCCGGCCATCGACGACTTCCGTCCGCAGCTGCTGCTGATCTCGGCCGGGTTCGATGCTCACCTGCGCGACCCGCAGGCCGACCTGATGCTGGAGACCGACGACTTCGCGTGGATCACGAAGGAGCTGCATGCGCTGGCGCGGCGACATGCGGCCGGGCGGGTGGTGTCGATGCTGGAGGGCGGTTACGACCTGCAGGCATTGGCCGAATGCTCGGTCGCGCATGTGGGCGCGATGCTGTGATGGGTTGCCGGCCAGCGGCCGGCACTACCGGATTGCGTCGCCGGGCAAAGGCCGGTGCATCGGACTTCTTCTGAACCTGAACCCTTCCTCGCAGCCGCCCTTCATTGCCCCTATGCAAGCGATGGGGCAAGCTACCCTCCGTTTTCCCCCGAATCCGAAGCCCGCGTGCGCCGAGCCCTCCGCCTGCTGCCCCTCCCCCTGAGCATCGCCATCTGCCTGCCTGCCATGGCCGATGAGAAGCCTTTGAACTGGGGCCTGTGCCCGGTCGCCGATGTCCTGCCAGTTTTCGAAGAGGCCCCCAAGGCCGACAAGGAAGCGGCCGCCACGCGCGACCAGCAGCCCACCGATATCGAAGGCAACCAGCTGTTCGGCACCGCCACCGTGCCGCAGTACCAGGGCAACGTCACCCTCAAGCGCGGCGACCAGTTCCTGGGCACCGACCACCTGAGCTTCGATACGGAAAGCGGCAACTACATTGCCGAGGGCAATGTCCGCTATCAGGACTCCTCGTTCCGCATGGTTGCCCAGCGCGCCGAAGGCAACCAGGAATCGGACACCCACAAGATCAGCGACATCCAGTACCAGCTGGTCGATCGTCGTGGCCACGGCGGTGCCGAATCGGTCGACCTGCAGGGCGCGGTCGGCCAGATGCACCGCTCCACCTACACCACCTGCGACCCCTCGCAGCCGATCTGGAAGCTGTCCGCACCGCAGATTGAAGTGGACAACGACGAAGGCTTCGGCACCGCGCGCAACGCGGTGCTGCGCATCGGCAAGGTGCCGGTGCTGTGGGCCCCGTACTTCAAGTTCCCGATCGACGACCGTCGCCAGACCGGTCTGCTGTATCCGGAACTCGGCCTGTCCGGGCGCAACGGCTTCGATTACGCCCAGCCGATCTACTTCAACCTGGCCCCGAACTACGACGACACCCTGACCCCGCGCTACATGAGCAAGCGCGGTTTCATGCTGGACAACGAGTTCCGCTATCTCTATGACGGCGGCCGCGGCGAACTGCAGACCGCCTACCTGCCCAACGACAAGCTGCGCGACAAGGATCGCGGGCAGGTGCAGTACGAGGGCTACCACAACATCAACACGCATTGGCAGGCACGCGCCAACCTGGCGTGGGTGAGCGACGAGCGCTACATGGAGGACTTCTCCAGCAAGCTGATCGGCGTCACCACCTCCACCCTGCAAAGCCAGATCGGCATCTACGGCACCGGCGAAACCTGGACCGCCGGGCTGATGGCCGACCGCTGGCAGTTGACCGACTACACTCTTACCGAAGCCTCGCTGCCCTACGCGCGCCAGCCGCGTGCGTTCTTCACCTGGGACAAGCCGGTTCTTTCGTGGCTGGAGACCGGTGTGTACGCCGAGGCGGTGCGCTTCACCCATGATGATGTGGACCAGAAGAATGGCGTCGATGCCGACTACTCCCGCAATGGCGTAGTCACTCCCTACTTCAACGGCTCGCGTCTGGACGTAAAGCCCTATGTGACCATGCCCTTCGCTGGCGCGGCCTGGTACGTCACCCCGACCCTGGCCTACCGCTACACCGGCTACGAGCTGGACCGTGGGCTGGCCCAGCAGACCCGGCTGTGGGCATTGCGCGACGCCGGCATCGATCCCGCCACCGCCACACCCGAGCAATTGCTGGGTGACACCTCACCTCACCGCAGCATGCCGATCGTCAGCCTCGACGCCGGCATGTTCTTCGACCGCGAAACCGAGATCGGCGGCAAGTCGTTCCTGCATACGCTGGAACCGCGCCTGTTCTACCTGCGCACGCCGTACCGTGACCAGAGCGACCTGCCGATCTTCGACACCCGTGATTTCACCTTCAGCTGGGGCCAGCTGTTCCGCGATTCGCGCTACACCGGTGCCGATCGCCAGAACGACGCCAACCAGCTGACCATGGCGCTGAGCACCCGCTTCATCGACCAGGACACCGGCCGCGAGCGCTTCTCCGGCAGCATCGGCCAGATCCTGTACTTCGACGACTCACGGGTCGCCCTGCCCGGTCAAGGCACGGTCGTCGAGCAGGGCAAGTC
>JAEXNZ010000211.1 GCA_023439425.1 Pseudomonadota bacterium | reverse complement strand
TGCGACGGCGGCGCAATGCGCCGGCCGGTATAATTCCCCTCCGTTCCACCACCAGGCCGCCGCCTTGTCCCAGCCGCAAGAACCCGTCGTTTCCGAGCTGATTGACCTGCTCTCGCTGGAGCGGCTGGAAGACAACCTGTTCCGCGGCCAGAGCCGCGACATCGGCACCAAGTACGTGTTCGGCGGGCAGGTGCTGGGCCAGGCGTTGTCGGCGGCGCAGGCCACGGTGGAAAACGGCCGCCACGTGCATTCGCTGCACGCCTATTTCCTGCGTGCCGGCAACATCGACCACCCCATCGTCTATGACGTGGACCGCACCCGCGACGGCGGCAGCTTTTCCGTGCGCCGGGTCACCGCGATCCAGCACGGCAAGGTGATCTTCTTCTGCGCCGCCTCGTTCCAGCAGGCTGAAACCGGGGCCGAGCACCAGCAGAAGATGCCGGAAGTACCGCAGCCGGAAGACATCGAACCGAATCGTCCGCTGCCGCCGGAAGTGCTGGAACGGCTGCCGATCAAGGTACAGCGCTGGCTCTCGCGCGGCGGCCCGTTCGAGTTCCGCCACGTGTACCCGCGCGATGAACTGCACCCGCCCAAGCGCCCGCCCTACCACCAGGTGTGGCTGCGTTTGAATGAAAAGGTCGGCGACGCCCCGGAACTGCACCAGGCTCTGCTGGCCTATGCCTCGGACTTCCATCTGCTCGGCACCGCGACCTTCCCGCACGGCATCAGCTATTACCAGCCGCACGTGCAGATGGCTTCGCTGGACCATGCGATCTGGTTCCACCGCCCGTTCCGCGCCGACGACTGGCTGCTGTATTCACTGGACAGCCCCAGCGCGCAGGATTCGCGCGGACTGGCGCGCGGCCAGTTCTTCAACCGCCACGGCGTGCTGGTTGCCAGCACCGCGCAGGAAGGCCTGATCCGCGTCGTCGAAGACAGCAACGCTGCGGCCGCCGTGCCGGCCAAGGAGTAACCCCATGCGTCAGATTTTCACCAGCCAGCGCGTGGAAACCGTGGAAGGCGTGGCCCAGCTGCTGCGCGATGCCGGCATCGAGGTACGCATCACCAATGGCCGCTCGTATCACAGCAAGCGCGGCAGCCAGTTCAGCTATCTGGACACCAGCAAGGCCTCCACGCACCCCACCCTGTGGGTGGTGCACGCCAACGACCAGCCGCGCGCGCGCGAGATCCTGCGTGACGCCCGCCTGCTCGACACCACCCGCCGCGACCACCCCACCGCCGAGTACGCTTTCCGCCCGGAAGCGGCCGAAGCCGCCCCGGCCCGCAACTGGGGCTGGCGCATCCGCATTGGCCTGCTGCTGGTGATCGGCGCGGTGGCGATGTTCATCACCATGCGCCACCGCAGCGCCCCGCCGCCGGCTGCGCCGGTACCGGCGGTGCAGCAGCAACCGCAACCCGCCCCGGCCGCCCCGGAGGAAGAAGAGGTCCGCGTGCGCATCACGCCGCCCCAGCAACCGTAAACCCGGCCGGTCACATTTCCCGCCGGCCCACGTCATGATGGCATCACCCGCTGGGGAAGGACGCCATGACGCTGGACATGCTGACCGCTGCACACCCGCTCACCCTCACCCTGGAACGCGAGCTGCCCGCCGCTGCCGGGGGCTGCCAGCAGTCCTATGGCCGCATCGTTCTGGCTTGCCAGAACACGGTGACCGCCATTGCCCTGGCCATCACCCGTGACGTGCAGGCCAGTGAGGACATCGCCCAGGAAGCCTTCATCAAGGCTTGGCAGCAGCTTTCGCATCTGCACAACCACGCCAGCTTCCTGCCCTGGCTGCGCCAGATCACCCGCAACCTGGCCCGCGACTGGCTGCGCGCCAACCGCAACCGACCGTTGTCGGGCGAAGCGGCAGACATCGCCATCGGCATGGCCGCGGACCCCAGCCCGGACGCGCCCGAGCACCTGCAGCGGGTGGAAGAGGAACTGGCCGCCGAGGAGATCATTTCCGCGCTGCCCGAAGACAGCCGCGAAACCCTGCTGCTGTACTACCGTGAGGGCCAGAGCTCGCAGCAGGTTGCCGACCTGCTGGGACTGAGCGATGCCGCCGTGCGCAAGCGGCTGTCGCGTGCGCGCGCCACGGTGCGCGAGGAAATGCTGCGTCGCTTCGGCGAGTTCGCACGCAGTAGTGCGCCGAGTGCGGCGTTCACGACCGCGGTGGTGTCGCTGGTGATGGGTGCCGGACCCGGTACGGCCAGTGCGGCCATCCTGTTTGGCACCGGCGTGGGCGGCAGCAAGTTCGGATTGGGCGGTGCCAGTGTCACCAGCGGCACCGCCGTGGCCTCGCTGACGGCCGCCGCGGAGCAGAGTCAGTTGCTGGTGACCGGCCATGTCCTGACCACCATGATCGTCGCCACGGTGGGTGCCGTGGCACTCAGCTATCTCGGCGGTCGCTACCTGCTTTCGTTTGCCGAGCATCCCGATGAGCGCCGGAAGATCATGCGATTCGTGCACTCCAGCACCGGCGTTTCGCTGGTGGCCTGTCTGGCCACCCTCGTGCTGACCGTTCTCCAGGCCCCGGTCTGGGTCGCCTTTGCCGCCGCGTTCTCCGGCGTCTGCGTGGTCAACTATCAGTGTCTGGTGACGCTGCAGCGGATCATGAAGCCCATGATTGCCCGCGACAATGCGCGGCGCGGGCGTACTGGAACCAACTGGTGGTATGAGTCCATGTATGGGCGCACCGGCGTGATACTGCTGAACATCCTGACGCTGGGAGTCGTGGGCGCGGTGGTGGTGCTCAAGCTCGGGTAATGCGACGTGGCATTGCGCCAGCGTAGTGCCCGGCGTGCCCCGCAACCCAAAAACCCCCGG
>JAEXNZ010000285.1 GCA_023439425.1 Pseudomonadota bacterium | reverse complement strand
ACGCTGGACCGGTCCAGCGGGTATCCGAAACTGGATGCCGCCGCGAAGGAAGCGGCGGCCAGCTGGCGGTTTACTCCCGCGCTGGATGGGGGCAAGCCGGTGCGGAGCATGGTGCGCGTGCCGGTGACGTTCGTTGCGGAGTAAGCATCTGTGGTGACGCGCCATGCGCGTCAGTGGGGTGATGGGTGAGGCGCAGCCACGCAGGTGAGGTGACCCCCATAACTTGGACGCCCGTCCAACTTTTGGGGTTACCTCAAGGGCGTGGCTCTACGGCGTTGGCTGTGAGATCACGCAGCGCGGCGCTTCACGCACGCTCTGAATAAATCCTGGTTCACCGCATTGCTCAGCACAATCTGCAGGCCCTGATCTGCGATCTCGTACTCACCATTAACCCCGGTCGGCTCAAGCGCTTGCTCGCCGGTCAGACGCCGGATGGCGGTCTGAACGCGCGACGTGGTGGGCACAATGTCCGCCTCAATGTACTGCCGCATGGCCTCGCGTGCCTCTTCGCTATACACCGTCTTCTGGCCGCTGGTGGCAAGCCACACCATCACCGCAGATTCGACGTCCTGTAGCGCGGCGAACCACTGGGCATATTCGTCGTCGAACTTTGCGCGATACCACTCGTGGAATGCCGCATCGAGATCTGCGCTTCCCCTGACCAGCATGATCCGCACGATTTCATTGAGGAACAGCGGGGTGTAGCAGAGGCGCGGGAGGAACAGCTTCATTGCATCGCGATCTACTTTTATTCCTGCCACTTCGTCCAGATAGTCCGCCCGGGAGTCAACGAAACGATCACCGAGATTTGGCAGCGAGAGTGATTCGGCAGACCGGAACAACGGTGCCCGGGAACGATTGAACAGCCGCATCAGCCCGTCGCGCGACGAACCGGTAAAGAACACACTCAGCCGCCCCTCGACGTCCTGAAGCGCGGTGCGGAATGCGGCCACGAAGTTGTCGGAGCCCTTGTCCGACAACGCCTGGAACTCGTCCAGCGCGATCAAGGAATGCGTACCGCGCTCTGCAATCAGATGCAGCGCATTGGCAAGACGGTTCTCAAGGCTGACCTCCGGGTGTGGCGTAGGCCCGGTTGCCGGCGACCAGTTCCCTTGAATATCTACCCCCGGCACCTTGAACGTGGCCCGCAGCGAAGACAAATTCGTGGGGCGCATCAGCGCACTGCGCGGCGGCGTGGAATAAGCAACGGCCTCCAGCCCTTCCACCAGACCGAGCTCGGGATTCTCACGGTTGCGCCAGAGATCGATGCGCGCGGCAAACCACCCGGCTTCGCGCAGCGCCGGCAGCAGGTCATAGCGGACAAACGAAGTTTTGCCATGCCGACGGGACCCGAACAGGGTGACGTTCGCGCCGGATAGCAACAGCCGGGTGACGCTCTCAAGCAGGTCCGGGCGGGCGAAGTACGGCAGCGTGGTCTGGAGGGACACGGCAGGTCCTTAGCAGGCATTTCGGCGATTTGCTAAGCCTAGCCAAAACCCGCTAAGTTCATCCAACCCGTTGTCGTATTAGTCCCTTCTTACGCGAGCAGTTGAGGGTGGGGGCGTTCAACCATCAGTTACTGGCGTGACGCTTGCCACCTTCTCCATCCGCCGCCTTCCCAGCACGGCTCGCCGCGAACTCCGGGAACGTCTTCTCCAGCGAATCCACATCCGGCAGCACGTAGAACACGCCGCCCTTGGCAAACGTGGGATGGATCACCGCCTCATAGAACGTCGGCGACACATTGATGCAGCCGTGAGAAATGCGATTGTCGTCCGGCGTGGGCGTTGCCAGGCGCTCTGCGCGCCGTTCGGTCTTGCTGCCCGGCGGGATCGGGTGCAGCGAAATAGCGGCGTCATAGTCCACCCACAGCACGCTTTCAGCGTCGGCGGCGGGGCCGTAGCCGCCGATGAAACGGCCGGCGGGCGTGGTGCGGTCCTTCCCCGGAATCGCGCTCAGCGCGACATGGGTGACAGCCGGTGCCGTGTGATCACCTACGGCCGAACCAAACAGCCCCGGGGCCGCACCGCGCAGCTTGCCGTTGCCATCGAACACCAGAATCTGTGCATTCCCCTTGTCCATGATCGCGAAGGGGTAGCCCTGCGTGTCCTTGGTGGCCACCACCCAACCGGCCAGCTCAATCACCATGTCGGACACAGCTTGGTCCTGCGGCAGCTCGTCATTGGGCGAGGTGGCCGGCTGGACGACCTCGGCTTCCTGCGCGTTTGCTGCGCCGATGCCGGCAAAGGCCAGTGCCAAGATGAGTGCGCCGCGAAGGGCGTGGCGTGCGGGGTGTGCGTGCATGGGGGAACTACTCTTCAAAACAAGGACGGCGTGATCAAAAGGGACCAGTGGCCAGTAACGGCCACTGGTCCCTATTCAGAAATCCCTCAACGAATGTGGAGGAGGGATCAACCGCGCGGCACGCGGCGGGGTGCGCTCTCAAGCTGCTGTACGCGGCCTTCGATGGCATCCAGACGCTGGTTGGCCTGCTGCGCGGACTGGTTGGCCTGCTCCGCACTCTGCGCTGCGCCCTGGACCTTGGTATCCAGGTTGTCGAGGCGCGAGTTGATGGTGGCGAATTCATCCTTGTAGGTGGCGCAGGCGCTGAGGCCGGCAGTGACAACGAGGGCAACGCCCAGCTTGCTCGCGGTCTTGAGGTGCTGCTTGGTCAGGAACATGGGGTGGTTCTCCTTCTCATCTGGGGGTGACTGGAATATAGCCGTGTTTTCCGCAGGCGCTCTCCCCAGCATTCAGTTGAAATCCGGCGACGTCGATAGAGTGTGAAATTGTGAAACGGGGGGTGAATAGGCTGGATTGAGTGGGTTTCAGCGCGCCTGCATTACGCTTTGGACGAAGCGCAAGCGCAGCTTGTTCAGGCTCTTAACCCTCATCAGAGCAATGGTTAGGCCATGAGTGAAGGTGCTGAACAGTAGCTAGTATTCGGCCGGTAACCAGAGGATGAGGAATGATCATCGACGGTGCTGGCTGGAATGAACGATTGACGGACCCCAAGGGGGTTTTCCGGCGACCGGACGACCAAGGGTGCAGTTGGATCAGCTTTCTGAGCGCCAATTGCTGGAGCTGCACTGCCGCCTAATGGTGCACCTGCGCGCCAAAGGTCTCGTGCGCAGCTCCACCAACCCGATTGCCGATTGCACCGGCCGCTAGAGCGCTATTCTTGGCCCCTGCTCCTGTTGCTGTGTTTGCTGCTGTGCCTGCTCGAGCGTCTGCTGGCGGCTCTGGTTCTGTTGAACCACCTCGGCCTGCTGCAGGCTCTGCTGCGCCGGTTCCTGGGCCGCGCTTCTTCCATCCACGTGAGCGTGGAAGAACGGCCCCTTGTCTCCAAACGGCGCATAGACCGCGAAGACATTGTGCGCTCCGTCTTTGCCCAGCCCACCGGTGACCTGGTCCACCCGCTTCACCAGTTCGTGCTCGCTCTGCTGCTTGTAGAGCGCTGCACTCACATTCTGACTCTCAACCTCATTCCAATTCCCGGTGCCCTTTACCCAGTCATGGATACGGGAATAGGTCGAATGATCCGGGTGGGCTGGATTGTCGGCCAGCAGTTGATCTTCGGAGCGAACGGTGCCGGTACCCAGCTGCAAATCGGGTTGGTGCTGCGTGGGGCCCAGCTGCCTCACCTCCACATGCCTGTTCTGGCCGTGGGACGTATCCACAAATCCGAACGCCTTCCCTTCCCCGCCCAGGTTGACACCTGCGCCTTCAAGCTTGGCAACGTCGGTTCCCAGCGCCGCCAGGTCATACCCAAGCCTCGGCATTACCCGAGTCGCGGATGCGGGGCGTTCGTTCAACAAAGCCCAGCCAGCACCCACGGCGTACGCCGTATACAGGTCTTTGTAGCGGGGCGCGCTGCCGGCCTCCAAGCCGCCGTAACCCTTGTCGAAATGACACACCGCGACGGCCTCCACAGCAGGACTCGCGATTCCGCCCCTGGGGATCTGCATCCCATGAGAGTCAAGATGGATGCCTGGCTCGAGCTTGCCGTTCACCACGCAAGCCGTGGTGGGCTGGAGCCGACGCAACAACTGAGCCTCGTCAAGCGTGCCGGTCTCCGTAATCACCCGGCTGGCCACAGCATTCATGCTCACCAGCTCAGCCAGCGCTTCGTCCTGGCGAAAGTCGTGAACCAGGCGCTTGGCGTGGGGTGTCACATCAACAACAGCATCACCATATCGGACGCCGTCTTCGATGGCAGCAGCAACGTTCCCAGCAAAGGTATTCAGTGTATTTCTGGCAGAGATCGCCATCAGCGCGTGGCCTGTCTCATGCCCGAGGGTTCCCGCAAGCATGTCCAGGCGGACAGTTCTCTGACCCGTGGCCAGAATCGTCGCGTTGAGACTGACCGTTCCGGTCTGGGCGTCGTAGTGCCCGTTCTCATTTGGCTGGTTGGATACTTCCAGGCGACGCAAGGTGCCCATATCGATGGCACGTTTCATCACCTCGACCAGATAGGGCGAAGTATCGATTGCCTCGCGAATGTCTCGAACGGCCCCCTTGGGAAGGCCGGGCTGTTGCTCAAGATCCTGCAACAGCCGTTCAATGTCGCGTCGATCAGCCATCACGCGGCTCCATATCCATGGTTATCTGAGTCACGCATCGGGGATCATTGTGGGCGTCTGTGCCAAGCACGACGTACAACCCCAGCCCGCCGGGGATGACACGCTCAAAGAACACCAACGGTTTGAATCTCGGGGCGCTCTTGGTGACTGTAAAGCCCGCGGCAACGAGCGGGTCGTGCAACGATTTGAACGAAAGACTACACGATGCATCAGGCTGAACCGTGAGCTCGATCGTATGGCCAGGATGGCGTTCGTAGGGCTTCCAGACCGCGAATTCGTAGGTACCAGAGCCTACGGTTCCTTTCACGCCGGTCCGCTTGCCTTTGTCGTCCTTCGACATACCGAGTGCAGTCACTTTCGCCACGTTCTCCGGCAACATGTCTTCCGGGGACTCAAACGTGTCGGCCATTCGAACGATGGCGTCCACCAATGTCTCTGCCTGGACTGGCTGGCCTTGCGGCAAGGGTGGGTACCCACCGGGTGTCACCATTGCGGATGGATTCGCCTTGCTGGCTTCCTGTGCTGCGGCGTCCGCCATTGCCGCTGCGTTGTCCCGTGAGGCGCGCGCGGCCTCTGCAGTGGGCGTCTGTCCTGTCATTACGTTCTCCTGTGTCGCGTTATCCGCAGCTGGCCCTCGCGCACACGCCTGAGTCGCCAGCAGGAGGGTAAGCACTGCGGTATTTCGTATTAGCAGATGCAAGCCAAGCCTCCATGTCCATTTGTTGCTCTCGACCAATGCGTCGAATCGTCGACGTCCGGGGCAGGCAACGGAATCGCGCGCGGGTGTGATTCGCCCCATGCCTGATCTTAAGCTAATCATGCTCTTGACTGTCTAGACACATCCCCAGATCGGAACGGCCGCGATGCTGAGACCTGTTGTGCGGCGATCGCCCTGTAGCGCTGGGGGCTACATGCCGCAGGATGGCGGGCGCTGGGAGGCTACAAACAACGACTGCACCTACACCGCCGTGTATCCCGATTGGCTTGATTCACCTGATCTCGTCGATCTGAACCACTCTGTCAGGGCACGCTTCGGGTAAAGCCGTTGTCAACCATGTTGCTGTCTGACTTCGGCTACTTGAGCCACCTGAGAAGCGACCCTTCTGACCAAGTTTGATCGTTCGCCCTCCTTCCACACCATCACTTATGGTTCCACTTGCGCGGTCGAGCCTGAAGCGACTGGCGAAGATGGCAGCACTCTCGCCTCGTTTGGATTTGAGAACGATGCATCCATCTCTGTCGACGATCCTGCCCTGCATCGCCGCCAGCAGGACGATCTCATGCACACCCTCTGGGGGAGGTGGAATGGTGATGAAGGGAGTCGTGGACTTGGCCGACTGACCGACCGACATGCATCCAGCTAAAGATAGAGCTGCCACGAGCCCGACGAGCGCTTGAAATGTGCGTCCTGCAGCCATTGCGCTACTCATCCGTGTTGGTGGGTTGAACGCTAGCATGCACTGGCTGGGAAGACACTTCTTGCCCAGCCCGGCCCCGTTCAGCCCACTACCTGCGCCACCAGCGAGCGACGGCAAGTATCAAGCCCCGCATCCCCCGCCGCCGATGCTTCCACCCCTTCATAGACCCATGCTTCCGGAACCACGCCGCCTTCCGCCGTGCCTCGTGATCCACCTCCAGCACGAGTTTCCCCCGCGAGGCCGAGATCTTCACCCATCCACCGGACTCGAATTCCCAGCCATACAACCACATGCCTTGCAGCATCACCGCCGGCACATCGACCCCGGTTTTGTACCCCTGGGCAGGAATGCGAATTCTGGAGACCCGCACCTTCTTCGGCTGATGCCAGCTGCAGCCTGAGTGCCTGAGGGTGAGTTGTTCAAATATGGATTTACGCATGGGCAACCTCACTCGAAGTGTGCTCCCTCGCCGGTATGGCGAGGGAGTCGGGAGGTTGAAATTCGCTCTACGATCCAAACGCGACGTGACGTATTCCCCACAAGGGTGTTGTATTCCATCACCCTCCCGACGCGGGAAGTCACACATTGGATCGTTGAGGAGATTTCAAGCTCCGAAGGCACACCCTGCATCAGATGCATACGCAGGAGGTTGCGGCTTGGTTTGGATGATAGGGGTGGGTTGGTGGGTGCGGCGAGTAATGGGTCTGTATCGACATTGGGTGTCGTGATGGGCGTGGTTTTGCGGGGTTGATGCGC